>NZ_JBHWZH010000201.1:0-8061 GCF_042728285.1 Streptomyces sp. NPDC060194
GGGCTGCCCCTCCGCCCGCCCTATGCTGCCGGTCATGAGCGACGAACGCGACGCACTCCTCGACCGGCTCGGCGCCGGCAAGTACCTGCTGGTCTCCACCTACAAGAAGGACGGCACGGCCGTCCCCACCCCGGTCTGGGTGGTGCGCGACGGCGACGGCCTCGGCGTCTGGACCACGGCCGGCTCCTGGAAGGTCAAGCGCATCCGCCGCCGCGCCGACGTCCTGGTCGGCCCCTGCGACGTGCGCGGCAGGCCGACCGGCGACCAGGTGCCGGGGACCGCCGAGATCCTGGACGCCTCCCGGACCGCCGCCTACCGCGGGCTCCTCGCCCGCAAGTACGGGATCCTCGGCCGCCTCACCCTGCTCGGCAGCAAGCTGCGCCGCGGGGACGAGGGCACGGTCGGCATCCGCATCACCCTCCCCTGAGCCCCGTCCACGCCGGGTGCCGCGGGTCGTCCGCGCGCACGACCGCGTCGGCGGCGGCGGCCGGGGCCTGCTCGTCCGCGTACCGGGCGAAGGCGGGGAGCGTCCACCGCTCGGCGTCCGGGGTGCGGCGGCGCAGCGCGGCCTCCGACAGGTGCAGGTGGACGGTGAGGTCGAAGGGGAACCAGTGCCCCAGGAGCAGCGGTCCGTGCACCAGGACGACGGCGCCGGGCGGCAGGCCGACGTACGGGCTGCGGGTGGCGCGGTCCGTCCGGGCGTTCCACAGGTCGGGCAGCACGCGCCCGGTGCCGCCGGGGGCCAGCGGGTCGAAGACCTCGCGCCGGAGCGCGCCGGTGTCGTAGCGCTCCTCCAGGAAGGCGTCCGGGTCCTCGTGGCCGCGTTCGAGGCGCAGCGAGGCCGGGCGCAGGAAGTCCTGGGCGTCGATCACCTGGGAGGGGCGGCCGCGCAGCCGCAGGGCGGCGGCGAGCCGGCCGGCGAGGCCCGCGGTCCCGGCGGGCGGCGGGCCGTCGAGGGCGACGCGGGGCCAGAGGCCGCCGTCGGCCGGCTCCAGTGCGGCGACGCGGTCGGCGAGCGCGTCCGTGAGGCGGCTTCAGGTGATCGGTTCCAGGCGCATGCGGTCAAGTGTCCACGGCTGGGGGCGTTCAGCCCGCCGCCCGCAGCGCGGCGGCCAGCGGCCCCTCCCCCGCCACCGTCACGAGCCCGTCGCGCACGCCGTCGGCGAGGGTGAGCCGGCCGGCCGTCAGCTCCCGGCAGGTCGCGGCGCTCAGCGCGAGCCCGGCGTCGGCGCCCGCGGCGGGGCCGTCCCCGTAGCGCGCCGCGTCCCGCGCGCCGAGCCGCAGGTGGAAGACGCCGTCCTCCAGTGTCACGTCGAGGACGCCGGGGACGCCCAGCGGGTCGAGCAGGGCGAGCAGCGGGACGGCGTACCAGTGCGCGCGGACGGCGTCGGTGGGGCGGGGCTCGGCGAGCTCGGGGACGCCCCAGGCGGCGAGCGCGGTGAGGACGGGCAGCAGTTCGGCGCCGCGCGGGGTGAGTTCGTAGACGTGGGCCGCGGTGGGCGGCGGGAGTCTGCGGCGGGTGGCGAGGCCCTCGCGCTCCAGGTCCTTCAGACGCGAAGCGAGGACGTCGGTGCTGACGCCGGGGAGGTCGGCGTGCAGGTCGGTGTAGCGGCGGGGGCCGGCCAGGAGTTCCCGGACGATCAGCAGGGACCAGCGGTCGCCGACCGCGTCCAGGCTCCGCGCGACGGCGCAGTACTGGTCGTAGCTCCGGCGGCGGGGCGCTGCGGGGGCGGTCGGGGACGGGCCGGACGAAGGGGAGGCGGTCGGCTGACGTGGCGGCATGTCCGCAGTGTAGACAACGCGTTGGACTTTCCAAGCTGCTCCTTGGTAAAACCAAGCATCACCGTTCCCGGGGAGGTCAGCGCGATGGAGTTCCGCCAGTCGAGCAAGCTCAGCGAGGTCTGTTACGAGATCCGCGGGCCGGTCATCGAGCACGCGAACGCGCTGGAGGAGGCCGGGCACAGCGTGCTGCGGCTCAACACCGGGAACCCGGCGCTGTTCGGCTTCGAGGCGCCGGAGGAGATCGTCCAGGACATGATCCGGATGCTTCCGCGCGCCCACGGCTACACCGACTCGCGCGGGGTGCTCTCCGCCCGCCGGGCCGTCGCCCAGCGCTACCAGGCGCTCGGTCTGACCGACGTCGACGTCGACGACGTGTACCTCGGCAACGGCGTCTCCGAGCTGGTCTCGATGGCGGTGCAGGCCCTGGTGGAGGACGGCGACGAGATCCTGGTCCCGGCCCCGGACTTCCCGCTGTGGACGGCCGTCACGACCCTGTCCGGCGGCAAGGCCGTGCACTACCTCTGCGACGAGCAGGCCGACTGGTACCCGGACCTCGACGACATGGCGTCGAAGATCACCGACCGCACCAAGGCCGTCGTGATCATCAACCCCAACAACCCCACCGGCGCCGTGTACCCGAAGGAGGTCCTGGAGGGCATCCTCGACCTCGCCCGCCGGCACGGCCTGATGGTCCTCGCCGACGAGGTCTACGACCGGATCCTCTACGACGACGCCGTCCACCACCCGGTCGCCGCCCTCGCCCCCGACCTCGTCGTCCTGACCTTCTGCGGCCTGTCGAAGACGTACCGGGTGGCGGGCTTCCGCTCCGGGTGGCTGGTGGTGACCGGCCCGCGGCAGCACGCGCGGAGCTATCTGGAGGGGCTGACGATGCTGGCCTCGATGCGGCTGTGCGCCAACGCCCCCGCCCAGTACGCGATCCAGGCCGCACTCGGCGGCCGGCAGTCCATCCACGAGCTGACCGCGCCGGGCGGCCGGCTGCGCGAGCAGCGCGACCGGGCGTGGGAGCGGCTGAACGAGATCCCCGGGGTGAGCTGCGTCAAGCCCAAGGGCGCGCTGTACGCGTTCCCGCGCCTCGACCCGAAGGTGCACCGGATCCACGACGACGAGAGGTTCGTCCTGGACCTGCTGCTCCGGGAGAAGATCCAGGTCGTGCAGGGCACGGGCTTCAACTGGCCGGCTCCCGACCACTTCCGCATCCTCACCCTGCCGCACGTCGACGACCTGGACGCGGCGATCAGCCGGATCGGGCGCTTCCTGAGCGGGTACCGGCAGTGAGGCCGAGGAGCCGATCAGCCCGCGGCGAAAGGGAGTTGAAGGGCCGCCGGGGACCGGACAGGATCATGCCGACACCCGCGCCCTGCCCCAGGAGTCGCCATGCCCGACGGTCCGCTGTTCGTCCTGACTTTGCTCGCCGCGCTGGGGTCCTGTCTGGTCGCCGGGATGTTCCTGGCGTTCTCGTCGCTCGTGATGCCCTCGCTGGCCCGGCTGCCGCCCGCGCAGGGGCTCGCGGCCATGCAGACCGTCAACGCGGGCGTCTTCACCGTCTGGTTCATGGGGACGTTCATGGGCACGGCGGTGCTGAACGCCGCCGTGGCGGTCCTCACCCTGGTGGACCGCCCGCGGGACGCGACCGTCGAACTGCTGCTGGGCGCCGGGCTCTACCTGATCGGCGCGTTCGGCGTGACGGCGGCGGCGAACGTGCCCCGCAACACGGCGATCGAGCGCCTCGACCCGCAGGACGCGGCGAGCGCCGCACCGTGGCGGACGTACGTCACCGAGTGGACCCGGTGGAACACGGTACGGACGGTGGCCGCGCTGGCGGCCGCCGTCTCGCTGACGTTCGCGCTCGTCGCTTGAGCGCCCGGGCCCGGGCCCGACGTCAGAGCTTGCGGCCGACCGCTCCGTAGCCCGAGATCGGGGTGTCGCCGGGCACGTCGATGACCTCGCCGAGGTCGGGGTGCCACGCGGTGGGGACCACGACGCCCGGCTCGACCAGTTCGAGGCCGTTGAAGAACCGCGCCACGTCGACCCGGCTGCGCGGCTCCAGGGTCATGCCCTGGGCCCGGTACATCTGCTGGCCCTCGCGCGTCTTCTCCGGCTCGAAGTCGCCGGTGGCGTGCGAGACGAGCAGGTAGCTGCCGGGCGCGAGCGGGCGGAGCAGGTCGCGGACGACGTCGTAGGCCTCGTCGTCGGTGAGGAAGTGCAGCAGCGCGCACAGCGAGAGGGCGACCGGCTTCTCCAGGTCGAGGGTCCGGCCCGCCTCGTGGAGGATGGCCTTGGGGTCGCGGGCGTCGGCCTGCACGTACTCGGTGGCGCCCTCGGGGGTGCTGCGCAGCAGCGCCTGGGCGTGGCGGAGCACGATCGGGTCGTGGTCGGCGTAGACGACGCGGGCCTCGGGCGCGACCTCCTGCGCCACCTGGTGCAGGTTCGGCTCGGTCGGTATGCCGGTGCCGATGTCGAGGAACTGCCGCACGCCCCGCCCGGCCAGCCACCGCACCGCGCGGTGCATGAACGCGCGGTTGCAGCGCGCCATGATCCTGGCGTTGGGGTTGAGCGTCAGCAGCTGCCGCCCCACCGCCTCGTCGGCGGGGAAGTTGTCCTTCCCGCCGAGCAGCCAGTCGTAGACCCGCGCGGTGTGCGGAGCCGTGGTGTCGATGTGGGGCTGGGCGGACATCGGATCCTGAGCGACCATGCGTGACTCCATGCGATCAGCGAGGCGAACTACGGTGCCCGACAGCCTAGTTGGAGGATCTACGGGGTCGGGTCGAGGTGCCCCGCGGGTCGCGTCGCGGGTGCGGGCGGCGTGCGCCGTCGCGGCCCGCGGTCCGGGACCGCGACCGCGGGAGGGGGGCGGGTCCCGCGGGGCGTCCGACGTGCCGCGCGGGACCCGGTCGCGCGGGCCGGTCAGCCGAGCAGGAAGTCCGCCTGGCCGGACTTGGCGCCGCGGACGAAGGCCTCGATCTCGACGGCGGTGTATATCAGCGCGGGCCCGTCGGGATCCGCGGACTGGCGGAGGGCGAACCGGCCGTCCGACAGCTTCATCACCTCCACGCAGCTGCCCCCGTTCCCCCCGCTCCAGGGCTTGTGCCAGCCCTCCGCGCCCAGATCCGCGGCGCGCATGCCGTTGTAGACACGCCCCCTGAGGTCGCGGCCGGCGCGTCGGCCGATGTGGTGTACCGGTTCCCGGTCACTTCGGTCAGGTTTCATTCACCACTCCTTGCGGAGATCCTTGAGGATCTCCTTCGTGCGTGACGCCGTGGCCGCCTGGGCGGCCATGTGGTCCAGGACCTCGAGGTGCGCCGTGACCTCGTTGCGGGCGTCGAGGTAGACCGCCCCGGTCAGGTACTCGCTGTAGACCATGTCGGGCAGCTCCGGCATGGCGAACCGGAAGAGGACGAACGGCCCGTAGGTGCCCGGGTGGTGGCCGGCCGCGAACTCGGCGATCTGCAGCGTGACCAGCGGGTGGTCGCAGCTCTCGATCAGCCGGTCGATCTGCTCCCGCATCACCTGCGGGCCGCCGACCGGCCGCCGCAGCACCGTCTCGTCCATGATCGCCCAGTACCGCGGGGCGTCTTCCCTCAGCAGCAGGGACTGCCGCTCCATGCGCAGCGCCACGTACCGCTCGACCCGCTCGGGGTCGGGCGGGCCGACGGAGCCGCTGTGCAGGATCGCGCGGGCGTAGGCCTCGGTCTGCAGCAGACCGGGGACGAACTGCGGCTCGTACGCCCTGATCATGCTCGCGGCCTGCTCCAGGCTGACGTACATACTGAACCAGTTCGGCAGCACGTCGTGGAACCGCTGCCACCAGCCGGGGCGGTTGGCCTCCTCGGCGAGTTCGGCGAAGGCCTCCGCCTCGGCCTGGGGGACGCCGTACTCCTTCAGCAGCAGCTGGACGTACGGCACCTTGAGCGCGACCTCGGCGGTCTCCATCCGCCGGATGGTCGCCGGGGCGACCCGCAGGATCTGCGCGGCGTCCTCCCGGCGGAGTCCGGCCTTCTCGCGCAGGACCTGCAGTCGTTTGCCCAGGACCACCTGTCCCACGGTCGGGGCCGACCTCGGTTCGCTCATGCCGCACCTCCCCCACTGCCTGTGTGACGTGCAGTCTGACATGCCGTCGGACGCCGAGCGGCACACTCTGCACTATTCATAGTGACTCTTGCCAAGTGTGGTCGGCGGGGCGATAGTTGATCGGTGATCTCCTCTCGGAACAGCGTCGCGTTATCCGCTCCGGCCGGAGCCGCCGCGCACGTCGTGCGCACCGCGGGCCCTTCGGGGACGCCGGGGAGAACCGAAGCGCTCCTGACCGGACTCACGCACCTGGCGGAGACCTCGCGATGAGAATGAGCACCACGCCGAAGCGCCCGCCGCTCTCGCTCGACCTGCTCAGCCGGCTCTCGCGCACCCACCACAAGCAGGCGCACGGCACGGCGGGGGCCGCCCACGGCACTCCGCCCGGCGACCTGCGCCTGGACATCCCGCCGTCGCTGGGCACCTCCCTCGGCTGCGACGCGGTGGGCGTGCCCGCCCGGCTGGCGCCGCGGCTGATGAAGCGGCTGCCGCAGGTCGGCTGCGTCTTCGCCGATCCGACGCACTGGTGGTGGATCGTCCCGGGCGGCTCCGACATCGAGACCGACTGGCCCGCGCCGACCCGGTACGCGAGCGACGTCCGGGTCCCGGCGGCCGCGCCCGGGGCGGTGTCGGCGCAGCGCCCGCCGGCCCTGCGCCTCGTGCACCGCCCGGCCGGGCGGACGGCCTCGGCGTACACCCCGCCGCTGCCCCTGTACTTCGTCGTCTGCCAGCTGGCCGGGACCACCCCCAGCTGGTCGGCGCGCTGAGCCCGGGCTCAGCCCCCGAACAGCGTGGTGAGCGCCCCGACCGGATCGGCGTCGGACTCGCCGCGGGGCCACCAGTCTTCGCGCCCGGGGTCGGACTCGTAGGGGTACCAGCGGCCGTCGCGGCCCAGCCGCAGCTGGATCGAGCCGTCGGCCGAGGTCAGCCGGTTGCGGTGCGGGCGCAGGGCGGGCAGGTCGGCGGCGAGCAGGGCGGGGCGGGCCCGGTCGAACGGGCCGGCCGGCGGGTCCCAGGCGGTCTCCAGGACGAGCAGTCCGTCCGCGCCGCCCTGCCGCCAGGCGGCGACCGCCCTGGCCAGCTCGGTGACCGGGCGGCCGGTGCCGGCGGCGAGGTCGCGGTAGAGCGCGCGGGTGGCGGCGGTCAGGCCGGAGCCAGGCCGGGCGGCGGCCAGCCGGACGGCGTCCTGCCACGGCGTGAGGCCGGCGACGGGGTCGGCGCCGGTGGTGAGCAGGGCGTGGGCGCGGGCGGCGGCGTCGGTGGCGAGCTGGTCGAGGACGAGCGGGTCGGGGGCGCCGGCCGCGGCCGGGTAGGACGGGGGCGGTCCCGGCCGGTCGGGGGACGGGAAGGGCTCGGGGAGCGGGGGGAGGCCGGCGGCGGTCGCGGCGACCGCCTCGGCGGCGGGCAGGGCGGGCAGCTCGACGGCGGCCGCGTCCGGAGGTGCGGGGTCCGTCCCGGATCCGCCCCCGGACCGGTCGCGGCGGGCGGCTTCGCGGGCGTCGTGCGCCTCCTGCGCGGCTTGGGCGGCGTTGCGCCGGCCGAGGTCGTCGAGCAGGGTCCGCTCGCCGCGGCCGCGCATGAGGAGCAGGACGAACGGGTCGGTGTCCAGGAGCCGGGCGGTCTGGTAGCAGAGGGCGGCCGCGTGCTTGCAGGGGCGGCCGGAGTCGGGGCAGGAGCAGGTGGGGACGAGGTCGCCGGGGGCGGGCAGCAGGTCGACGCCGGCCTCGGCGGCGGAGTCCACCAGCGAGTGCGGCATGTCCTTGTCGAGCAGGGCCGCGATGTGGCCGGGCCGGGCGGCCGCCTGGTCGAGGAACTGCTCCCAGTCGGCGTCGGCGAGGGTGCGCAGCCGCAGGTCGGTGCGGTAGGGGCGGGCGCGGCTGCCGTGGACGTAGGCGGTGACCCGGCCCGGGGTGACGGTGATCGCGTCGACGTGCCCGGCGCGGGCGTAGTCCCGGCCGCGGGCGAGCCGGCCGGCGTCGAGGGACATCCGCTCCAGGGCCTCGGTCCAGGCGTTCCCCCACCAGGTCTCCGCGATGGGGCCGCTGCGGGCGGGCGGGGGCGGGAGCGCGGGGTAGGTGCGGCGCAGCTCGCTCCGGTCGTGGCCGGCCTGCCGCGCCCGCCCGCCCGTCGCCGCCCGCCCGCCCGTCGCCGCGCGCCCATCCGTCGCCGCGCGGCGCACGGGCCGGCGGG
>NZ_JBHWZH010000202.1:0-7956 GCF_042728285.1 Streptomyces sp. NPDC060194
GGGGTGTTGTCCCGCGCCCCGGGGTGGGGGGGGGGGGGGGGGGGGGGGGGGGGGGGGGGGGGGGGGCCCGGGGGGGGGGGGCGCCCCCCCCCCCCCGCGACCCCGGGTGCGGCCCGTCAGCGCAGCCCCGCCACCGAACCGCCCCCCGACAGGCGCCCCTTCAGGTCCGCGCTCGCGCCCTGCCGGGTCGGCGCGGCCAGCAGGTTGCCCCGCGCGTCGCCCGGCGCCCCGCCCGTGGCGCGGATCGCGGTGATCTGCGGGCTGCCGGCGGCCAGGACGTACCACCGCCCGGACGGGGCCTTCCAGAGCACGCCGGCGAGCACGACGGGCCGGCGCGGGCCGCAGGCGGGGGAGTCGGCGGCGCGGGCCGCGACCGAGCCCGGCAGGGTGCGCGGACCCGGCGCCTGCACCTGGGCCATGATCCGGCTGCCGTCGCCCCGCCAGGTGTCCGCGCGGGTGCACAGCCAGCGGGCCGTGCCGCCGCCCTCCGGCAACTCCTGTTCCGCGTAACGCCAGTTGGCGACCGAGCGGACGCCCTGGGAGCGCAGGGCGGGCAGCAGGCACGCGGTGCGCGCCCACTCGGCGCGGGCGGCCGCACCGGAGACGTCGCGGCGGTCGCGGGGCGGGCCGATGAGCAGCCGGGCGGGGGTCAGCTCGCCGAGGTCGGTGAGGAGCAGGGCGGGGACGGCGCCCCGGCCCGCCCGCACCTCCAGGACGTTCCAGGAGGTGCAGTCGCGGGTGGCGAACGGGCCGGGCACGAGGTCGGTCACCCCCTCGGCCGTCCGGTCGATGCCGACCGCGTTCCCCTCGGGCCGCAGCAGGTCGCGCACGGCCGTGGTGCGCACCCAGGGAGCCGTGAGGTAGCGCACGTTGCCGTCGGCGCGGGTCACCACGAGCGCCGCGGCCGAGGCGGCGTCGGCCGCGTCGGTGCGGGCGAAGTCGAGCGCCACCCCGCCGCGGGCGCCCGCGCGGGGCTCGGCGTAGCGCACCACGCGCAGCCCGTCGTGGAGCAGCACGACCCGGGCCCGGTCCACCTCGCCCGCGTACAGCAGTCGGGCGGGGCCCGGCGGCGGGCCCGTCGGGGTGCCGCGCGTCGCGGAGACCCGGACCTCCGCGCCGGGCCGGGTCCACGCCGCGAGCGCCCGCCCGAGCAGGCGGCCGTCCCGGGCGAGCTCCCCGCGGGCCGGCCAGACGGAGAAGTCGCGGCGGACCGCGTCCCGCCAGGCGGTGGGGGCGGCCCGGGTCAGCCGCCCGGGGTCGAGGGCCGCCTCGGCGGCGGGGGCGAGGCCGCCGGGCGCGGCCGCGGCCCCGCCGTCCGGCCCCCAGCCGCCGCCCGGCAGCCCGAGCAGCGCCCCGCACACCACGAGCGCCGCCCCGGCCACCGCGCCCGCCCGCAGCCGCCGCCGGCGCCGGACGAGATCGGTCGGGCGGGCCTGGAGGGCGCAGGGGTCGAAGGCGGGGGAGCGCAGCAGCTCGCGGTCGTGGGGGACGGTGTCCGCCTCGGCGAGAGCGCGGTCCGGGTCCGCGACCCCGGCGGCGGCCAGCGCGCGCCGCGCGTCCTCCTCGCCGAGCCGCTCGAGCCCGCGCAGGACGAATGCGGCCCGCGCCGGTGCGTCGAGCGCGTCGAGCCGCTGCTCCAGGGCCAGTTCGTCGGCCCCGCCGGAGTGGGGGAGCAGCCGCACGCCCCACACCTGCGGCAGGAGCGGCGGCAGGTCCCGCCCGCGCGGCCGCCCCGCCGCGAGCGCGGCGGCGAGCACCCGACGCCGTACGGCCGCGAGCCCCGGCCCGCCGTCCTCCGCGGACGCGCGCGGCGCCGGGACGTCGGCGTCGCGCGGCCCGGCGGGCGGCAGGGAGCGCTGGACGAGCGCGTGCGCCCGCAGGACGCGGCGCTCGCGTCCGCGGGCGGGCGGCAGGACGAGGTAGGCGAGCCGGACGAGCCGCGGGTAGTGCTCGACGAGAGCCGCCTCGGCCTGCTCGGCGTCGCCGGGCGGGGCGGCATGGGGGTGGGGTGCGCTCACACCACCCGGAACGAGTGAATCCTCGGATGGTCACTCGATCACAGGTGCGGGCGTGCAGGATGGTACGCATGCGCATACGAGCCGAACTCGCCACCGTCGCCGTCGCGTTGACCCTCCTGGCCGGCTGCTCCGGCGGCTCCGACGACTCCGGCGGCGATGACCGCGCCGAGCGGCCGACGTATCCGAGGACGGCCACCGGCACCCTGGAGGAACTCGCCGAGCAGGCGTCCTGCGACCCCAACGTGCAGACCGACGCGGCCGAGCTGCGCCAGGCCAACTGCCGTACCAAGGACGGTCGTTACATTCTCACGACCTTCGCCACCGACCGCGGCCTGCGCGAGTGGATCAACGAGTCGAAGGACTACGGCGGCACCTACCTGGTGGGCCGCAAGTGGGTCGCCTCCGGCGACGGCAAGGTGGTGACCGCGCTGCGCGGCCGGCTCGGCGGGACCGTGGAGAGCTCCTCGCACCACTCCGGAGGCGACCACGGAAGCGGCGGTGGGGGGACCGAGGACGAGCACTCCGGTCACCACTAGGGCCGGCCGCGCAGGTTCCCGGCGGGGCGGGGGAGCGGACACCCCGCCCCGTCGCGGCGGGCGGGCTCTCCCGCCGCGGCCGCGGTGGCGCACGGGACGGCCCCCGGTGAGTGGCAGGGGGTGGAACCGCTCACCGGGGGCCGTCGGTCGTCAGGCGCACCTCCTCCCGTCGTTGATGCACTTGGCGAGGCGCTCCATCAGCTGGTCGTCGAAGACGTTGATGAAGTCCCCGTGGTCGGTGACGGGCTTGTGGAGCTGCTCGGGGAACGAGTCCACCGCGAACACCGCGGGCCGGTCGCCCTCGAACTGCGGCGGCGGCACGTCGTAGACGATGCGCTGCACCAGCTGCGGGATGGCCTTGAAGCCGCTCGGGCAGTTGCCCTGCGCGTCGGCGAACGCCACGTGGGTGCGGTGGTTGGCGCTGTCGGTGTTGGCCCCGTCCCAGCAGCTCTGGAACTTGAACGTGCGGACCACGTCGCTGCCCTCGGGGCAGATGGGGTACTTGTCCTTCAGCTGCCGGTTCTCGAAGCCGGTGCAGCTCCAGGAGGCGTTCGCGTTGGCGTTGCCGTTGACGAACGCCTTCGCGTCGCCGGTGATGATCCGCAGGAAGCGCGGCATCGCCGCCACCTTCGACCGCGGGCTCCCGACGAACTTCAGCGACACCTCGACCGGCCGCTGGATCTCGCCGGTGTTCTGGTCCTTGCCGCCGCCGTCCAGTTCCGCGTCGTCCTCGGCCACCCCGTTCTGCAGCCGCAGGACGGGCCAGTAGTACGTCGACCGGTCGCCCTGGTTCCGGCAGGTGGTGGCGCCGTTCGCGAGGTCGTCGTCGCTGGCGAAGGCGTCGTTGGCCTGGTTGCCGATGTAGTCGTGCATGTGATGCGCGCCGTTGGCCACGCCGGGCGCGACGATCACGTTGTCCGGGTTGAACTTCCCGTTCTCGTTGGTGCCGCAGCGGGTCGTGAACGTGCCGCGTGACGCGTTGCGCTGGTTCCGCACCCGGGGGACGTTCGGCTGCACGGTGGTGATGTCGACGAAGTCGTCGGGCGCGGGGCCGTTGCCCTGCGGGGGAGCGGGCTGCTCGCCCTCCGGCGGCTGCTCGCCCTCCGGGGGCGGCTGCTCGCCTTCCTGCGGGGGCTGCTCCCCCTCCTGCGGCGGCTGTTCCCCCTCCTGCGGCGGCTGCCCGCCGGCCCCGCCCCCGTTGTCCCCTCCGCCGTTGCCGTCCTGCCGCAGCGAGCAGGGGGCCAGGCTGTCCAGGCCCTGCGGCCGCTCGGCGACCCGCCCGATGGACGTGGCGATCCGGTTGATCACGGCCACCCGCTTGTCCTTCAGCGGGTTCAGGATCGCGTTGGCCGCGAAGTTCCGGTCCTGTGCTATCTGCCGCCGGGAATTCGCGAACCGCTCGTACGCCTCGGTGATCTGCGTGTCGAGCAGGGCCAGTTCCCGGTCCACCTGCGGCCGGGCCGCCTCCGGGACCTCCGGCAGCTCGTTGACCACCTCCGGGCAGGCGATCGTCGACAGCCGCGCCGCCTGCTGCTGCCAGGCGGTCTGCGCCTGCCGCTGCCCGTCCGGCCGCCCGCCGCCGTCCTCGGCGGAGGCGTAGACGTTGACCATGACCAGCCCGCCCCCACCGAGGAGCAGAGCGGCTGCGGAAGCCACGACGCGGTTCGCCGTCGTCGACCGTTTTCTGGATGAGCGTGCCATGTGAGTCCTCGCTACTGGTGGGGAGAGGCGCTCCATTCCATACGGGCGGGACGCGTGGGGCGTTCAGACTTCGGCGCATCCGGTTGTCTCCCCGTCCCGTGGGCGGGTATCGCGCTCCGTCGGATGCACCGGACGGAATACGTCACTCCGCAGACGGCGGACCCCGGCCCGCAGACGGCGGACCCCGGCCCGCAGACGGCGGACCCCGGCCCGCGGGCGCGGACCGGGGTGGGGTGACAGCGCTCAGAGGCCGAGCGCCGCCGCCTCCTTCGCCGGGTCGAGCCCCTTGGCATTGCGGTCCGACCGCCGCGGGGCCGTGCCGCCGACCGACTCCAGCCACGCCCAGGTGTCGGCGACGGTCTCGGCGACCGGGCGGCAGCGCAGACCGGCGGCGAGCGCGCGCGAGACGTCCGCGTCGTGCATCGCGTCGTGCATCTCGCCGGGCGGGGTCCAGACCGGCAGCTCGACCCACGCCCCGATCCCGGCGGCCTCGATCTGCTCGGGCGTCAGCCAGCGCAGCTCGACGTCCGGCGCACCGCTGGTGCGCACCACCGCGTCGAGGAACTCCTCCGTGGTGGTGTGCCCCTTCGGGCTCACCAGGTTGTACGCGCCCGACACGTCGTCCCGCACCGCCGCGTCGAGCAGCCACTCGGCCATGTCCCGCACATCGATGAGCGACAGCGGCAGCTCGCGCGGCCCCGGCGCGAGCACCGGGCCGCCGCGCGCCATCCGGCCCAGCCACCACGGCAGCCGGCCGACGTTCTCGTAGGGGCCGAGGATCAGCCCGGCGCGGCCGAGCACGGAGCGCTCCTCGCCGAACTCCCGCAGCACCGCCAGCTCGGCCCCGCGCTTGTCGGCCGCGTAGTCCGTCGTGTCCGCGTCGGGGTCGCCGTCCACCACCGGGGCGCTCTCGTCGTGCCCGGCCGGGATCGGCCAGGTGTGGACCGAGATGCTGGAGACGTAGACGTACCTGCGCACCCGCTCCTTCAGCAGCCGGGCGCTGTCGCGCACGACCCGCGGGGCGGCGGACCAGGTGTCGATCACCGCGTCCCAGTCGTCCGCGGCCTCCGCGAGCTCCTTCAGCCCGCCGTCCGCGAGCCGGTCGCCGTGCAGCGCGGCCACCCCCTCGGGGGCGGGCCCCGACCCCCGGTGGAAGACCGTCACCTCCCATCCCCGTGCCACGGCCGCCTCCGCGACCGCCCGTCCCGCGAAATCCGTCCCACCCAGCACCAAGATCTTCGTCATGCCGGTGACTCTGCCCCCGCGGGCCCGCCCACCGACAGGGTTTCCGCCGCCAGGGGAATCCGCCGGGGGCGAACGGCAGCGGCGGCGACCAACGGTTCTGCCGAGGGCGCGAGTTGATGCCGGGGCCGCCCGCGGGCCGGATCGAGGGACCCTCTGTTCCCCACGCACCGCACCTGGCACCATGTGCCCACCATGACGCACCCCCGGTCGCCCCTCCGCGCACTGCGCGCCGCCCTCTTCGCGGCGGTGTGCGTGGCATTGGCCGGCACGGGGCATTCGTACATATCCGGGCACGACATCCCGCTCCACGGCCTCGCCGCCGCCTTCGGGCTCGCGGCGGCCGGCGCCTGGTGCGCGGGCGGACGGGAGCGGGGGGTGCCGGCCATCGGGGCCGGGATGCTCGCCGTGCAGGCCGGACTGCACCTGCTCTTCGGCGGGGCGCAGCAGCAGGCGCACCACCACGCGCCCGGCGAGTACGGCGCACCCGCGATGTCCATGGAGACGGCCGCGACCGGCGGGGCGGGCATGTTCACCTCGCACCTCGTCGCCGGCGCGCTCTGCACGCTGTGGCTGGCCCGCGGCGAGGCCGCGTTCTTCCAGCTCCTGCGCGCTCTCGACAGCTTCGCGTTCACCCCGTTGCGCCTGCTCCTGACCCGCGCCCCGGTCCCCGCGCTTGCGTGCCCGGCGCTCCCCGCGGCCCCCGCACGCCCGCCCCTGCGCGGCGTGCTCCTGGCCCACGCCGTGCACCGGAGAGGTCCGCCCGCCGCCGCCCGGCTCCGCAGAACCGCGCCCCTGCCCTCCTGAGGCCCCGCCTGAGGTCGTCGCCGACGGGAAGGGCCGGCGGGCGCTGCCCCCACACCCTTTCCGCCACGCCCCGCTGAGGCGTGCGCGCACACCGAAGGACCAGCCATGGCCATCGAGGACCGACCCGCGCCCGAAACCGGCGAACCGCCCCGCACCCGTACCGCGCCCGCCGCTTCGGGCGCCGCCCCCGCGCTCCGCGCGCTGCTCCTGCGCCTCCACTTCTACGCGGGGCTGCTCATAGCCCCGTTCCTGCTGGTCGCCGCGACCAGCGGCCTGCTCTACGCCCTCTCCTACCCGGCCGAGCGGATCGTCTACAGCCACGAGCTGACGGTCCCCGTCGGCGACCGCGTCCAGCCCGTGAGCGAGCAGATCGCCGCGGCCCGCGAGGCGCACCCCGAGGGCACCGTCACCGCCGTCTGGCCGTCGTCCGAGGAGGGCGCGACGACCCGCGTCCTGATGACGTCACCGGAGGTCGAGGAGGGCAAGTCCCTCGCCGTCTTCGTCGACCCCTACACCGCCGAGGTGCGGGGCGAGCTGCCCAGCTACGGCAGCTCCGGCGCGCTCCCGCTGCGGACCTGGCTGTCGGAGTTCCACCGCAACCTGCACCTCGGCGAGCCGGGCCGGCTCTACTCCGAGCTCGCGGCGAGCTGGCTGTGGGTCGTGGCGCTCGGCGGCGTCGCCCTGTGGGCCGCCCGCCGGCGGCGGCGGCGCGCCCTGCTGCTCGTGCCCGACCGCACCCTCCCGAAGAAGGGCCGCGCCCGCACCCTGTCCTGGCACGGCTCGGTCGGCCTGTGGGCGGCGGCCGGCCTCGTCGCCCTCTCGGCCACCGGACTGACCTGGTCCACCTACGCCGGTGAGAACATCGGCAAGGTCCAGGACCAGCTCGGCGGCTCCACCCCCACCGTCTCCGCCGCACTCGACCCCGGCGCGTCCGACGGCGGCGGCCACGACGGCCACGGCGGCGGCTCCGGCGAGACCGGGGAGCACCAGGGCGCGGACATCGGCGTCGACGCGGTGCTCGGCGCGGCCGCGGGCGCGGGCGTGGACGGCAAGCTGGCCGTCGTCCTGCCCGCCGAGGGCACGGGCTACGTCGTCAAGCAGACCGACACGCTCTTCCCGGTCCACCTCGACTCCGTCTCGGTCGACCCGGCAGACGGTCGGATCATCGACGAACTCCGCTTCGACGACTACCCGTTGCTCGCCAAGCTCACCCGCTACGGCATCGACCTGCACATGGGTGTCACGCTCGGCCTCGCCAACCAGCTCGCCCTCGCCGCGCTCATGCTCGGCACGATCCTGCTCATCGTCTGGGGCTACCGCATGTGGTGGCTGCGCCGGCCCACCCAGGACCGCGTCCGCTCCGCCGGCCGGCCCTACCCGCGCGGCTCCCTGCGCCGCCTCCCGGCGGCCTGGTCCGTCCCGCTCGGCGCGGCGGCGCTGCTCGTCGGCTGGTTCGTCCCGCTGCTCGGGCTGAGCCTGCTGGCCTTCCTCGTCGTCGACACCGCGCTCGGGGTGCGGGCGAGGGCCCGCACCTGACGTACGGAGGCCGGGCGTTCGGGGCCACCAAACCCAAACCCCCCCCCACCAGCCGCACAAAACCGCCAGTAAAATTAACCCCCCCCCCCCACCCAAATGATAGAGCCCCAGCGGGG
>NZ_JBHWZH010000203.1:0-7799 GCF_042728285.1 Streptomyces sp. NPDC060194
CCGGTGCGCTGCGGACCGGGCTCGTTCAGCGCCTAGTGCCGCCTTTCACGGGGCGGGGGTCTTCTCGCCCTGGTGCTGCGTCTCCCGGAGCTCGTGGGCGTCGGGCGCGCGGAGGAAGACCACGACGGCGCAGCAGAAGAGGACGGCTGCGGCCACGAGGAAGGCGGAGCCGGTGGCGTCGACGAAGCTCTGCTTGCCCGCGGCGAGCAGGGCCTCGCCCCGGTCGCCGAGCTGGGGGGCGGCCTGCTGGACGGCTGCGAGGGAGGACTGCGCGGCCGCGGCGGCCTTGGCGGGGAGCTGGGTGACGGCGTCGGCCATGTTGCTGCTGTAGGCGCCGTTGAGGACGCTGCCGAGGATGGCGATCCCGAGGGCGGAGCCGAACTCGCGGGAGACGTCGTTGACCGCGGAGCCCACCCCCTGCTTGCCGGCCGGCAGGGACGAGGTGATCGCCATCGTGGCCGGGGTGCTGGCGAGCGCCATCCCCGCGGCGAACACGACGAGCGCGACGGCGAGGTGCCAGTAGGTGAAGTCGACGTCGAGGAGGTTCATCAGGAGCATGCCGGCCGCGGAGAGCAGTAGGCCGGCGGCGGCGATCCGGTTGGCTCCGAAGCGAAGGGCCAGATTGGGAGCCTGCCGGGCGAGCGGGATGAGGACGGCGGGCAGGGGCAGCAGGGCGAGCGCGGACTGCAGGGGCGAGAGGTCCGCCACGTACTGCAGGTACTGCAGGATGATGTAGAAGAAGCCGAAGCTGGCGAAGAACTGGGCCGCCATCGACAGGGTGCCGGTGCTGAAGCCGCGGAGCTTGAACAGCCGCGGGTCCAGCAGCGGCTGCTCCCGGCGCAGTTCCCAGAGCACGAAGGCCAGCGCCGCGAGCACGCCGACGACGAAGGCGGACACGGTCAGGACGTCGCTCCAGCCGCGCTCGGGTCCCTCGATGAAGCCGAAGACGAGGCCGGCGACGAGGACCAGCGACAAGGCGCCGCCGACGGGGTCCAGCGCCGGCGGCTGCTGGTCCCGGCTGTCGGGGATCACCTTGAGCGTCCCGGCGAGGGCGAGGACCGCCAGCGCCACGTTCAGCCCGAAGAAGCTGCTCCAGTCGAAGAACTCCAGCAGGATGCCCGACCCGAACAGGCCGACCACCGCCCCGCCCCCGGCGACGCCCACCCAGACCCCGACCGCCCGGGCCCGCTCTTCCGGCGGGAAGGAGCTGGTGATGATCGAGAGGGTGGCGGGCATGACGGCGGCCGCGCCCACGCCCATGCAGGCCCGGATCGCGATGAGTGTCTGCGGCTGGTCGACGAACAGGCCGCAGGCGGCGGCCGCGCCGAAGACGACGATGCCGAACAGCAGGACCGGTCTGCGCCCGATGCGGTCCCCGACGGCGCCCCCGATGAGGAGCAGGCCCGCGAAGACGAGGGTGTAGGCGTCGACGATCCACTGGATCTCGGTGGCCGACGCCCCGGTGTCGCGTTGCAGATCCGGCAGGGCCACGTTGAGGCCGCTCACCGCGGAGACGACCATCATCAGCGCCAGAGCCACGACCCCGAGGACGACCCGCCGTCGGCCGGCGGTCAGCACGGGTGGGCGCCCGTCGTCCGCCCTCTGCGATTGCGTGTCGCTCATCACGCACCCCTTGAGTTCAACAGTTGTGGAAATACTGCTGCCGAGTGTGAGCGCACCCGACGCCTTTGTCAACGAGCGTAGAATTAGTGTGGAGCTGATAGCTGCGGGCGGCCACAACGACGACCACGTCTGTGCCGCCACGCGAAAGGGAGGACGACGCGATGCATGCGCGCGACCGGACGGCCGGATCGCCGGACGGGGAGAGCGGACCGGGCCTGCCGGTGGGCGACGCGAAGCCCACCCGCCGCACCGGCCGCCGCACCGGCCCCAGCACCACGCGCACGGCGATCGCGGAGGCCGCCGTCGAGCAGTTCGCCGGGAAGGGCTACGGCGGTGCCAGCATCAGGTCCATCGCAGAACAGGCGCAGGCCGACCCCGCTCTGGTGATGTACTTCTTCGGGAGCAAGCGGCAGCTCTTCCAGGAGGTGCTGCAGCTGCCCTTCGACCCGTCGGTCGTCGTGCCCCAGATCCTCGCCGGTGACCGGTCCGGCGTGGGCCGGCGCCTCGCGGAGTTCGCCGTCCGGACGCTGCGGTCGCCCGGCCCGCGCGACCGGCTTCTCGGCCTGCTGCGCTCGGCCTCCCAGGACGAGGAGGCCGCAGCCGTCATCCGCTCACGGCTGACGAGCGAGATCCTCGAGCCCATCGCCGAAGAGCTCGGGGAGTCGGACGCCCGGTTCCGGGCGGCCATGGCCATGAGCCAGATCGCGGGGCTGGCCTTCGCCCACCACGTGATCGGACTGCACGCGCTCCAGGAGGCGGACGAGAGCCGGCTCGTCCACACCCTCGGCATCACGCTCCAGCGCTACCTGACCGGCCCCCTGGAGTGAACCCGCCCCCCACAGGATGTCGCCGGTCGGCTCGGGTGCCTGATCGGATCGGTTCGGGACGATCGGGTGCGGCCCGCGCGGCCGATGCCAGGATCGACGGCGAAAGGGGGCCCGGTGATCTCGGCACTCAACCGGCTCGTCGACCTTGTCGAGGAGCACCTCTCGGAGGAACCCGACGTCCGCGGGACGGCCGCGGCGTTCGGCACGACCGAGTACCACCTGCGCCGGATGTTCTCGTCGCTGGCCGGGATGCCGCTGTCGGAGTACGTACGCCGACGGCGCATGACCCTTGCCGCCACCGACGTCGTCCGGGGCGAGGGCGATCTGCTGGGCATCGCCGTGCGGCACGGGTACGGCTCGGGTGAGGCGTTCGGTCGCGCGTTCCGCGCGGTCCACGGCGCCGACCCCGGTGAAGTGCGCCGGCACGGCGGCCCCTTGCGCACACAACCGCAGCTCAGGTTCCACCTGACCGTCGAAGGGAGAAACCCCATGGACACCCGCCTCGTCGACCGCCCCGCCTTCCGGCTCGTCGGGCACGCGGCCCGGGTCCCACTGATCCACCAGGGCGTCAACCCCCACATCCAGCGGCACGTCGCCGCGCTGCCGCAGGAGGAGCACCTGCGTCTGAAGGCCCTTGGCGACACCGAACCGGAAGGTCTGCTGCAGGTCTCCGACGACCTCGACCCCGGCCGCGGTGAGGGCACCGAACTGACCTACCTGCACGGAGTGGCACTCGCCCACGGCACGCCCCTTCCGGGCGACCTCGACACCATCGAGGTGCCGGCCGGCAAGTGGGCGGTCTTCCGTACCAGGGGGCCGCATCCGCAGGCCCTGCAGAAGACGTGGGCGGCGACCGCGACCGAGTGGTTCCCCTCCCATCCCTGGAGGCTGCGACCGGGTCCCTCGATCGTCGCGACCCTCGAGCGCGCGGACGACTTCAGCACCGCGACCTGCGAACTGTGGCTGCCGGTCGAACCGGCGTGACACCGGGTCGACGCGGTCGGGTGCCCGGGCAGGCGGATCCCGCCGGACGGAGCGCGCGTACGGCCAGGTCGTTCGGTTGGCCGCGGTCGGATGCCTCGGCGGCTCAGCCGGCCCAGACGTCGGCGTCGTCGGCCGGGACGGTCGTGGAGAGGCCGAGTTCCTTGCGGAGCCCGATGCTCCTGGCCGGGTCCAGACCGTCGAAGGCCGGGTCGTAGGCCACGAAGAAGGCGTCGGCGTCCTGGGCGGAGGCGGCCTTCTTCCAATGGGCGAGGGCCTTGGACTGCTGGACGAGGAGCGACTCGGCGACCGGTCCCTCGATCTTCTCCAGAGCGGCGACGTGGTCGGTGAGGGCGGTGGCGACGGCCTCGGCCTGGGCCGTGTAGCCCTTCATGTCCTCGGCGGGGTCGTCACCCTCGGGCTGGTTGGCCCAGAGCGCGTCGTAGACCTTGCCGGAGGTCTTCAGGTAGTCGGCAGCGCCCGGCTCCATGCCGGCGTCGTCGGCTTCGAGGGAGCCCTTCAGGTCGGCGGACTCCTTGGCGAGGGTGCAGCTGACCAGGCGGTCGCCGGTCGTCCAGGACGCCTTGGTCGGGGTGTAGGAGAAGGACTCGACCCCCTCGGCGGCCAGCGCCCAGGTGTCCGGGGCGAACTCCTGCTCGAGGCGCGCGCACGTCTCGTCGGCCATCGCCTCGATCACGCGGTCGCCCGGGAACTTCCTCTCGTCGACCTCGAACTCGCCGCTGACCTGCGACTGGTGCGGTTCGTCGCAGGGAACGACCTCGACGCTGAACGCCTCGCCCTCGGTCCTGCCGTCGTTGGTGTTGAAGCAGTCCCCCGGCTTCAGGCCGAACACCGATCGCTGACGCGCCACCTTCTCGGCCCCGGCCTTGGCGCTCTCGACCATCCCGCCGCAGCCCACGGCGCCCAGCGCGAGGAGGGCGGTGACAGCGGCCAGGCCCTGGGCGCGGCGCGCCATCGACTGCTTCTTCATGCTTCCTACGTCCCTTATGCAAATCATACGAATGTGTGCGCGAATCGTATGCCACGCCTGCGGGGGCCGTGGGACGGGGCGGGGGCTCGTCGAGCGGGTCGGCCGGCAGGCGTCGAGCCCGTGGGTGCGCACGGCGTTTGATCCGGAAGCGCTGATCACCTACCCTCCCCTGAGCCTTGTGGCGAGGTGCAGGGGAGGGCGGGGTGGGGCCAGGGCCCAGCAGCGTCACCCCCGTCGACGCCACTGACGGGCCGAGGCCCCTCCCCCCCCCCGGGGGTCCCGAACACGGCCTCGGCTTTCCCTCCACCGAGGCCATGAGGACGAGAATGACACTAGATGCGCGGCGCTCCGACCCGAAGAGCCCCACGCGCCACGCACAGGGCCTCGCGTGCCACGGATCCGCGAACGCCGGACCGGGACACCCCGAGTCGGCACACATGCCCGGCACCACTCCCACCGCCTTCGCGCGCGTCAACGTCCAGGCCGCGCAGAGGGCGGGAGTACGCCCGGACCAGTACGCGGGTCTCCTCGGACTGGCCCCGGAGCACCTGTCCGACGACCGCTACCGCATCCCGGCGTCGTCCAACGTCCGCCTGTGGGAGCTGATGACGCTGCACGCGCCCTGGCAGGACGTCGCCTCGCACATGGTCCAGCAGAGCGCTCTCGGCGCCCTCGGCATCTGGGACTACCTCGTCACCCAGGCCGCGACCCCCCTCGAAGGACTCCACGACGGGGCCAGGTTCCTCGCCACCGCGGCGGACGCGGGAACGGAGACCCTCGAGATACGGGAGACCGGGGGGCGGATCACGATCAGTCACGTGAACGCCGCCGACCTCACCGACCACGTGGCCTCGGCGATACGGGCCTACTCCATGGCCCTGCTCGCCCGACGCGTCAGCGAGGCGTCGCGCCGCAACGTCGTGCCCGTCGGCGTCGTCCTCGCCGCGAAGGCCCCCCGCTCCCACGGGACGCTCAACCGGCTCTACGGCACGCCCGCGATCGAGTTCGCCGGTCCGGTCAACTCCATCACCTTCAGGTCCGACGACCTGAAGGCGGCACAGCCCCACGCCCCGGGGCTGTCCGCCCTGTTGCGCAGACACGCCGAGCAGAGCCTCAGGGAGTCCGTGCCCCTGGGCGGGTGGATCGACACGTTCCGCGCCACCCTCCGCGGTGCCAGCGACAACGACGTGCCCTCCCTGAGTCATGTGGCGCATCGCATGTGCCTGAGCGGCCGCACGCTCCAGCGCCGCCTGGAGGAGAACGGCACCACGTGGTCGGACGAACTCCAGACGCTGCGCCGCGGTCAGACCCTGGACCTGCTGACCCGTACGGAGATGCCGTTCGACGCCGTCGCCCGACGCGCCGGCTTCGCCGACGTCAGCGGTCTGCGCCGGGCCGTGCAGCGGTGGACGGGCCAGTCGTTGTCCGCGGTCCGACGCCGTGACGGCGCGTCGGGTCCGCTCGTGCCGTCGCACCACTGACCGGCCGCCGTCCCCGGTTTCTGCTCACTGCCGGTCACGCGCCCTCCCGTCGCCCGCGCCCTTCGATCCCGTCGGCGGGGCGGTGCGGGCCGACTGGCCTGGGCCGCGTCACGGGGTTACCGCCGCGTAGGACGCCGGCGGGGGCGCCGCCCGACGCGGCGGTGCGAGAGGGGTGCGGGAAGAGCCGGTGCGCCGAAGGGCGGCAGGTGTGGCGGGTTGCCGTTCCTCGGTGCACCGGGCGGGTTCAGCGCTTGGTCTGGCGGGTGAAGGCGGTGCGGGACCAGAGGTAGCCCACGAGGCCGATGGCGGCGCACCAGGCGAGCGAGAGGGAGGCGCTGTCGCCGATCTCCGTGCCCATCAGGAGGCCGCGGAGGGTCTCGTTGACGGGGGTGAAGGGCTGGTACTCGGCGAACCACCGCAGGGCGTCGGGCATGGTGTCGGTGGGGACGACGGCGCTGCCGAGGAAGGGCAGGAAGGTGATCGGCAGAGGAAGGTTGGAGGCGGACTCGACGGTCTTGGCGGTCAGGCCCATGCCGGCGGAGAGCCAGGTGAGGGCAAGGGCCAGGGCGGCCAGGAGCCCGGCTGCGGCGAGCCATTCGACGAGGGACGCGTCGGGCCGGAAGCCGATGGCGAGGGCGACGCCGGTGACGACCACCGTGCCGAGGACCGTCTGGACGAGGTTGCCCAGGACGTGGCCGGTGAGGAAGGAGCCCCGGGAGATCGACATGGTGCGGAAGCGGTTGACGATGCCCTCGGTCTTGTCCATGCAGAGGGTGAGGGCCGCGCCGACGGAACCGGTGGCGACGGTCATGAGGATGATGCCGGGGGCGACGTAGTCGATGTAGTCGCCGGTGAGCTGCGGGCTCCGGATGCCGGCGCCGAGCGCGCCGCCGAAGGCGTAGGTGAACAGGAGCAGGAAGACGACCGGCATCATCACGATGACGATCGCGATGGACGGGTAGCGCAGGGCGCGCTTCATGACGCGGCGGAACATGGTGACCGCGTCGCGGACGGCGTAGCTGCGCAGGCGGGGGGCGCCGGTCCTGGCACGGGGGGTCGCGGTGGTCATCGGGCGGTCTCCTGCTTCTCGTCCGCGCCGGTGAGGGCGAGGAAGACGTCGTCGAGGTCGGGGGTGTGGAGCGAGAGGGACGCGGGGGTGGCGCCGGCGGCGTCGAGGACGTCCAGGACGGCGCGGAGGGTGGAGACGGTGCCGTCGGACGGGATCTGGAGCGTGAGCTCCTCGTCGTCGCGGGTGGTGGAGGCGAACCGGGCGGCGGCGGTGTCCAGTTCGGCGGTGGAGCCGAAGCGCAGCGAGATGTGGCCGCCGTGGATCATCGCCTTGAGCTCGTCAGAGGTGCCCTCGGCGACCAGCCGGCCCTCGTGGAGGACGCCGATCCGGTCGGCGAGCTGGTCGGCCTCCTCCAGGTACTGCGTGGTCAGGAGGACGGTGACGCCCTCGTCGGCGACCAGGGACCGGATGATGTCCCACATGGTGCGGCGGGATCGGGGGTCGAGGCCGGTGGTCGGCTCGTCGAGGAAGATGATGCGCGGGTCGCCCATCAGGGACATGGCGAGGTCGAGCTTGCGGCGCATGCCTCCGGAGTAGGTGGAGGCCGGTTTGCCGGCGGCCTCGGTCAGCTCGAAGCGTTCGAGGAGGTCGGCGGGGCGGCGGCGGCCCTCCGCCTTCGGGAGGTGGCAGAGGTCGGCCATCAGGCGGAGGTTCTCCTCCGCGCTGAGCAGGCCGTCGACCGCGGCGAACTGGCCGGTCAGGCCGATCAGGTCGCGCACTGCCGCCACCTCACCCTCGCCGAGGCCGAGGCCAACGCCGCCTACGACTGGAGCAAGGCCACCGACTGCCGTGTCCTGCTCAAGCGGCACCGGGCGACGGGGGAGTGC
>NZ_JBHWZH010000204.1:0-7759 GCF_042728285.1 Streptomyces sp. NPDC060194
CACCCCCCGGATCATCAACAACAGGAGGGGGAAGTCATGCCGGACCCGAAGGCCGGAGGCCCCATTGCGGAGCCACGAAAAAGGTAACGGGGGGGGGGGGGGGGGCTCCGGGCGGAACGACGCCGGAGCACCGCCCCCCCGCGTGGTGGCCGCCCTCGGCACCGGATGCGTGGTCTGCGTCCACCCGCCCGTCCGTGGCAGGCTGGGGTCCGTCGGATCGCACGGCCCGGAGGGAAGGGGCGGAGGAGGCCGCATGAACACCGTCGACTGGCACCAATTCGCGCATCGGATGGCGTCCATGGCCCGTGACCTGCTGGCCCAGGACACGGTCGAGGCGACCCTCGCCCGCATCACCTCCTCGGCCACCGCCCTCGTCCCCGGGTGCGACGCGGCAGGCATTCTCGTCCTCACCGGGACCGACGCGCGGACGCTCGCGCCCACGGATCGACTGGCGCTCGAGAGCGACCGGTTGCAGGTGCGGCTCGGCGAGGGCCCGTGTCTGGACGCGGCCCGGGTCGCCGGCGGGCAGCGGGTGTTCCGGATCGCCGACCTCCGCGAGACGGAGTCGCGCTGGCCGCGCTACAGCGCACAGGCCAGGGAGCTGGGGATCGGCAGCATGATGGGCTTCCTGCTCTTCACCGACGAGGAGGAGCTGGGCGCGCTGAACTTCTACTCGCGCAAGCCCGGCGCGTTCGGCGAGGCCGACGAGACGGCCGGCTGGCTCCTCGCCTCGCACGCCGCGGTCGCCTTCTCCGGGGCCCGCACCCACGCCCAGATGGAGCAGGCGCTGACCACCCGCCACGTCATCGGCGAGGCCATGGGCATCCTGATGGGCAGCCGCCGCCTCGACGAGAAGCAGGCGTTCGAGGCGCTGCGGCGGTACTCGCAGGAGAACAACGTCAAGCTGCGCGAGGTGGCCCGCCGGGTCTGCGCGCAGGGCACGCTCTGACCCGGGCGCGGCGTCGTGGGGGGCGGTCCTCCCGGCTCCTTCCCCGAACCGGGAGGACCTGGGACGGGTCGGCCCCCTCGGGGTTGAGCGCTACGGACCCGTCCTGCGAGGGTGGGTAACCACCTCCTCCGTGTTCATGCGTGCGACACGGGACGACTTGACGGCGACGCCGTTCCGCGGCTCCGGCGGCCGACGGCCCTGCGGGGCGCGGTCGTTCGGCTCCGGCGGCTTTCGAGGCCGCTCGGGAAGGAGACCCGGTCAGGGGCGGACCAGGCGGGTGAGGGCCCAGCGGGCGGGGAGGGCGTACGCGGCGACGACGGGGGCCGCACCGTCGATGCGCAGGGTGGTGAGGGTGCCGCCGGGGCGGGGGCGGACCTCGTGGTGGAGGCGCATGCGGAGGGGGCCGACCCGGACGCGCCAGACCCACGTCCGCGCCTCCTCGTCGACGGAGTCGACGACGAAACGCGCCCGCACGCCGAGGTGGCCGCGGACCTCCCCCCGCGCACCGCCCCGCACCCGGTCCCCGTCCGTCCGGACGGACCGGATCTGCGGCGACCAGGAGGGCCAGCACGCGGGCGTCACGTACCGCCGCCACACCTCGTCCGCGTCCGCCGCCCCCGCCACCCGCAGGATCACACTCGCCATCCCGCCATCGTCACCTCACCCGCCGAGCCGCGCCAGCTCCGCGTTCGCCCGCTCGGTGACGAGTGCGAGGACCCGCCCCGCCGCGGCCAGGTCCTCGGCGGGGATGCCGCCCCAGATCCGCGCGCCGGCGGGCGCCACCTGCGCCGCGGTGGTGTCGAGCAGTTCCCGCCCCGCGGCGGTGGCCCGCAGCACGGGACCGTCTGCGGCGACGAGTCCCCTCCCGGTCAGCGCGTCCAGCGCGGCGCGGATGTCCGCCGGGTCCGCCTTGAGCGTGCCGACGACCCGGGCGACGGCCTCGTCGGCGGCCGGCGAGGGCTCGGCGGCGACCGCGCGCAGGACGTTCTGCTGGAGGAAGGTGAGGCCGTGCCGGGCCAGCACGGTTTCCAGGACGCCGCGCGCCGCGTAGTGGGCCAGCCCGACGGCGCGCGCGTCGGCGATCGGTGCGGTGGTGGTCATGACTCCTCCTGAGGGTGTGCCGTGGACGTTCCGAGCGGTGTGCCGAGCAGGACGGTCAGCTCTCCGACGAGGACCCGGGTCCGCTGCCCGTCCAGCCCGCCCAGCGGGTCCAGGAGCTGTTCGTGGAGCCGTTGGACCACGTCGACGGCCTTCCGTGCGACGGCGGCGCCCTCCTGCGTCAGCGACAGCCGGACGGCCCGCGGATCGCGCGCGTCCCTCTCCCGTTCGACGAACCCCGCCGCCTCCAGCGCACGGGCCAGCTTCGAGACGTACAGCGCCTCGAGCCCCGTGTGCTCGGCGAGCTCCCGCTGACTGGGCCGCTCGCCGGTGCGCCGCATGCCGTGCAGGGTCGCGACCAGCGCGTACTGCGCGTGGGTGAGGCCCAACGGTGCCACCGCCCGGTCGACGGCGACCCGCCACTTGTTGGCGAGCCGCCAGACGAGGTAGCCGGGGGTCGGGCCGGGTGAGGACGAAGCCTTGCTCATGCCGAATACCGTACATGGCTATCATAGCCATGGCTATTGTTTTCTGCGGGAGGAGCGTGCCTCAGCCGTCGTGTGCGCCCGCCTGGCCGCCCGCGCCGAGCGGGCCGGTCGGGACGAAGGCGTCCGCGCGCGCCAGGCGGGGGAGTTCGCGGCGGGAGATCTCCGTGACGACCGGCGGCATCGCGGCGCGCACCAGCTGGGTGGCGCGCAGCCAGCCGGGGGCGTAGACACTGGCGCTGCGGCGCTCGACCGCGCGGACCATGCGGGCGGCCACCGTCTCCACCGGGTACACCTTGCGGGCGGGCCGCGGCATGTGCGCGCGCAGCTCGCGCAGGACGGCGTGGGCGTCCACGTCGCGGATCATGTCCGTGTCGGTCCAGTTCAGGTACGCGACGCCGACGCCCACCCCGTCCGGGGCGAGCTCTGCGCGCAGGGCGTGGCAGAACGACTCCGCGCCCGCCTTGGAGGCGCAGTAGGCGCTCATCATCGGCGAGGCGCCGATCGCGGCGAGCGAGGCGATCTGCAGGTAGTAGCCCCGGGTCGCGCGCAGCTGCGGCAGGAAGGCGCGGGCGGTGACCGCGCTGCCGACCAGGTTCACCTCGATCACCCGCCGCCACAGCCGCGGATCCGTCCGGCCGAAAGGACCGCCCTCCGCGATCCCCGCGTTGCCGATCACCACCGAGGCCGGCCCGAACCGCTCCCTGGCCTCGGCGGCCACCTCGTCCATCCGGGCGTCGTCGGTGACGTCCGCCTCCCAGCAGTGCGCCCGCGCCGGCAGCCCGCGCCGCACCTCCTCCATCGCCTCGGGCTCGAGGCCGACCAGCGCGACGGTCGCCCCGCGCTCCGCCAGCTCCCGCGCCATCGCCGCGCCGAGTCCCCGGGCCGCCCCGGTGACGACGGCGGTGCGGCCGTGCAGAACGCGTCCAGAACCCGCCACGTGCTTCTCCCTCGGTCCCTCGGATCGTCGGTCGCGGGCCCGCGGGCCCGTCCCCTCTGACTCCCCCTCATCGCCGAGGCCATACCAGGGCCGTCGGGCCATTCGGGTGTGTAAGGGTGCGGTAAAGGGTTACCCGGTGTGCTCACCAGGCGATCGCACGCGGATCGCGACACCCTTCCCCGAAGGAGCGTGGCCCCATGGCCGCAGCAAACCGTCCGGCAACGTCCGCGAAGAGCCCCGTGCAGAAGGCCGCACTCGCGGTGGGCATCGTCTTCCTCGCCGTCGGCGTCCTCGGCTTCGTCCCGGGGATCACCACCGACTACGACACGATGAAGTTCGCCGAGCACCACTCCGAGGCGAAGCTGCTCGGCGTCTTCCAGGTGTCGATCCTGCACAACCTGGTCCACCTGCTGTTCGGCGCCGCCGGGATCGCGCTCGCCAAGTCGGCCTCCTCCGCGCGCTCCTACCTCCTCGGCGGCGGCGCGGTCTACCTCCTGCTCTGGCTCTACGGCCTGTTCATCGACCATGACAGCGCCGCGAACTTCGTGCCGGTCAACACCGCCGACAACTGGCTCCACTTCTTCCTCGGCGTCGGCATGATCGCCCTCGGCGCCCTGCTGACCCGCGACCGCGCCCGAACCCGCGCGGCGCGGTGACCCACGCGACGCGGTGATCCGTGGGCCGAGCTGACCCGCGCGGCGTGCTGGGCCGCGTGACGCGGTGATCTGTGAGGCGAGCTGAGGCGGGCGGCGCGCTGCCTCAGGCGTCCCGCTGACCCGCGGGTCGAGCGACTGACGGGTCGAGCGGGACGCTCGGAGCGCCTGCTTGGCCCCGGCACCCGCCCGCGCGAGGGGCGGGGCCGGGTCACGACGACTCGCGGACGACCAGCGACGTCGGCAGCAGCGTGCGGGTGCGCTCGGCCGACGGGTCGGCGAGTTCCGCCAGCAGGATGCGGGCGATCTCCGCCCCCAGCTCCTCGACCGGCTGGCGGACGCTCGTCAGCGGCGGACTGGTGTGCCGGGCGATGATCGAGTCGTCGAAGCCGACGACCGCGACGTCGTCCGGCACCCGCCGTCCGCGCTCCCGCAGCGCCACGAGCGCTCCGGCCGCCATCACGTCGGACGCGACGAAGACCGCGTCGAGGTCCGGGACCCGGTCGAGCAGGCCGGCCATGGCGCCGTGGCCGCCCTCCTCGGTGAAGTCGGCCTGGGCGACGAGCTGTTCGGCCGGCGACCGGCCGGCGTCGGTCAGCGCCTCGCGCCAGCCCTGGAGCCGGCTGCGGCCGACCTCCATGTCGAGCGGCCCGGTGATCGTCGCGATGCGTTCGCGTCCGCGATCCATCAGGTGCCGGACGGCCGCGGTCGCGCCGCCCAGGTTGTCCGACCGGGCGTGGCTGAGGGTCTCCTCCTCCGAGCGGCGGCCGGCGAGGACCGTGGGCAGCCCCATCTCCTCCAGCAGGCCCGGCAGGGGGTCGCCGCGGTGGACGGAGACCAGCAGCACGCCGTCCACCCGCCGGGCGACCACGGACTCGGTGAGCCGGTCGAGGTCCGCCTTGTCGCGGACCAGGACGAGTTGCAGATGCGTCTGGGTGGCGGCGAGGCCGGTGCTCACGCCGCGGATCACGGCCGAGAAGTAGGGCTCGGAGCCCAGCCGGCTCTCCGACTCGGGGATCACCAGGGCGATCGCGTTGGTGCGGCTGGTGACCAGGCCGCGCGCGACCGAGCTGGGGACGAAGCCGAGTTCGGCGATGGCCGCCTCGACGGCCTCGCGGGCCCGGTCGCTCACCAGCGGTGAGCCGTTCAGTACCCGGGAGACCGTGGTGCGCCCGACGCCGGCCCGCGCCGCGACGGTCTTGATCGTGGGCCGCCGGTCCGCCCCCATGGCACCTCCCCTGCGTCGCCACCCGCCCGCGCGGCCGTCCGACACCGCATTGTGACACGGCGTCCGGACGCGCCGACGGGGGAGGACTTGAACGCGGCGACATCCGCCGGCAACGAAGTCGATTCAAGTTCTTGACACGTCCGCAACGGGCGGCCAGTCTTCCTGAAACCTCGGTGGAATCGTTCCCATCGCGATTGGAATCGTTCCCACCTGCCGTTTTCGGCCACCAGGTGCCGGAACCACGACGTGCTCGTCCCCTGACCGGAAGGACCCCGTGACCACGACCGCCCCCCGTACCGAGACCGTCCCCGGCGGCGGTTCCGCGCTCGCGTTCCCCGCCGGGTTCCTCTGGGGCGCGGCCACCGCCGCCTACCAGATCGAGGGCGCCGCCGCGCTCGACGGCCGCACCCCCTCGATCTGGGACACCTTCGCCCGCACCCCCGGCAAGGTCCGCAACGGCGACACCGGTGACGTCGCCACCGACCACTACCACCGCTGGCGCGAGGACGTCGGGATCATGTCCGACCTCGGCATCGGCGCGTACCGGTTCTCGATCGCCTGGCCGCGCGTCCAGCCCACCGGCCGCGGCCCCGCCGTCCAGAAGGGCCTCGACTTCTACCGCCGGCTGACCGACGAGCTGCTCGACAAGGGCATCCGGCCCGTCGCCACCCTCTACCACTGGGACCTCCCGCAGGAGCTGGAGGACGCCGGCGGCTGGCCCGAGCGGGCCACCGCCGAGCGGTTCGCGGAGTACGCGGCGATCGCCGCCGACGCCCTCGGCGACCGGGTGCGGACCTGGACCACCCTCAACGAGCCGTGGTGCAGCGCCTTCCTCGGCTACGGCTCGGGCGTCCACGCCCCCGGCCGCACCGACCAGGTCGCCGCCCTGCGCGCCGCGCACCACCTCAACCTCGGCCACGGCCTCGCCGTGAAGGCCCTGCGCGCGGCGCTGCCGGCCGAGGCCCAGGTGTCGGTCACCCTCAACATCCACCACGTGCGGTCGCTGACCGACGCCCCCGCCGACGTCGACGCCGCCCGGACCATCGACGGGGTCGCCAACCGCGTCTTCACCGGCCCGATGCTGCACGGGGCGTACCCGGCCGACGTCCTCGCCGACACCGCGCACCTCACGGACTGGTCCTTCGTCCGGGACGGGGACCTCCGGACGATCCGGCAGCCGCTGGACTTCCTCGGCGTCAACTACTACACGCCCACCCTGGTCTCCGCCGCGACCGACGACGCCGCGCACACCTCCGACGGGCACCGCGTCAGCGACCACAGCCCCTGGCCGGGGGGCGAGTCCGTCGCCTTCCACCGCCCGCCGGGCGAGACCACCGCGATGGGCTGGGCCGTCGACCCGACGGGCCTGCGCGACCTGCTCCTCGCCCTGGACCGCGAGTTCCCGGAGCTGCCCCTCGTCATCACCGAGAACGGCGCCGCCTTCGACGACTACGTGGACCCGGCGGGCGAGGTCCGCGACCCGGAGCGCGTCGCCTACCTGCGCGGCCACCTCGCCGCCGTCCACCGGGCGATCAATGAGGGGGTCGACGTCCGGGGCTACTTCCTGTGGTCGCTGCTCGACAACTTCGAGTGGGGCTACGGCTACAGCAAGCGGTTCGGCGCGGTGCACGTCGACTACGCCACCGGCACCCGGACGCCGAAGTCGAGCGCACGCTGGTACGCGCGGCTGGCCCGGTCCGGGGTGCTGGACGCCTGAGGGGAGGTGCAGAGGGTGCGGACCGGGGCACTCTGGGTGAACCTGGAAGTCCCGGCCGCCGCCGGGGACCGCATCGAGGAACGGAGCAGGGCATGGCGAAGAAGGACGACCTCTCCAAGGGCGACAAGGTCAGCTGGCAGAGCCACGGGCAGACCGTGCCTGGCAAGGTGAAGAAGAAGATCACCAGCCGGACGAAAGCGGCGGGCCGCAGCGTCGACGCGTCCAAGGACGACCCGCAGTTCGAGGTCGAGAGCGAGAAGTCCGGGAAGAACGCGGTGCACAAGCCGGGTTCACTGCGGAAGCGGAAGTCCTGATGGCGGCGCAGAAGGAGGCCGAACCGGACGAGGTGCGCAAGGAGTTCGGCGACGCGGTCAACATGACCGCGTCCCAGCTCGACTCGTGGCTGGAGACCGACGAGTCGAAGAGCGTCGGCCAGAGCGGCGACGGCGGTGAGAGCGTCGGGCACGCGTCCGGCCGCCGGATCGTCAAGCTGCTGCACACCAAGAAGGCCGACCTCACCGACGCCGACCTCGCCCACATGCGCAAGGTCGTCGGCTATGTGAACCGGCACCTGAAGCAGCGCCCCAAGGGGGACGTCACCGACACCAAGTGGCGCTACTCGCTCATGAACTGGGGCCACGACCCGAAGAAGTGAGCCCCTGGTGACGCGCGCGGCGCCGGCCCCCGAG
>NZ_JBHWZH010000205.1:0-7649 GCF_042728285.1 Streptomyces sp. NPDC060194
CCCGGGGCCGGACGGGCCCCGGGGGACGACGGGCCCGAGGGGGGCGACGGGCCCCGGGGGGATGACAGGTACTGCTCCGTTTGCAGCAGCCTGCCCCCGAATGGCGTAATCGACGCTGGGTGATGACGGATCGACGCTCCGCGATACGTCCAGGTGGCGGCATATCCGATCGGCAACCCGGGACCGGAACTTTAGGCCGGAAACGTCCGTGTTCGGCGACGGGGGGGTAACGGCGGTTAGAGGGGCGGGGGGACCCGGGCAGACCCACGGCATGAACCACAACACGCCGCTCTCCCCCCGCCCCCTCCGCCACCTCGACACCACGCAGCGCCGGGTCCTGACGGAGGCTCAGCTGCGCGACCACGGGGTCACCCGGGCCGCCGCCGCCGAGCGGTGCCGGCCGGGCGGCCCCTGGCAGCAGCTCCTGCCGGGCGTGTACCTGCTGCACGACGGGGCGCCGAGCGACGAGGAGCGGCTGCACGCCTCGCTGATGTACGCGGGCCGGCCGCCGGCCGGGGGCGGCTCGCCGCGGCTCATCGCCTCGGTGCCGCAGCAGCCGGTGGACACCGGGCGCGACGCCCGGCCGGTCACGGCGTACGGGGAGGCGATGGTCACCGGGTTCGCGGCGCTCGCCCTGCACCGGTTCTCCTCCGCTCCCCCGCTGGCGTCGCTGGCGCAGGTCGACGTGCTCGTGCCGCGCACCCGCCGGCTGCGCTCGCAGGGCCCCGCCCGCATCCTGCGCACCCACACCCTCCCCGAGCCGCAGCAGGTCCTCGGCCTGCCGGTCGCCCCGGTGGCGCGGGCGCTCGCGGACGCGGTGGACACGATCACCGACGCCGACCTCGTCCGCCGGCTGCTGACCGAGGCGGTCCGCGGCGGGCACACCGAACCGGCTTCCATCGTGCGGGAGTTGACGCTCGCGCGGCTCCTTGAGCGGCCGCACGTCGTCGACGCGGTGGACGCGCTGCTCGCCGAGGGCCGGGCCGTCGCCGAGGACCGGCTCTACACGCTGGTCCGCGAGCACGGCATCCCGGCCCCGCTGTGGAACGTCGACCTGCGGCTGCCGGGCGGCCCGCACCTGGGCGGGCTCGACGCGTACTGGCCCGACCAGGCCGTCGCGATCGAGCTCGACACCCGGGCGCCGCGGCAGGACGAGGACGCCATGTGGTCGGAGTACGCGCGCAAGCGGGAGATCCTGGAGCGGCTCGGGATCACCGTCCTGTACATCACCCCGAAGAAGCTGCGCGAGGCGATGGAGCAGCAGGCCACGGTCGTGCGGACCGCGCTGATGGCGTCCACCGACCGCGACCCGGCCTCGTACGTGGTCGTCCTGCCCCGGTAGCCCCCATGGCCACGCGTGGCCCCGGTTCCGCGGAGGGGGCGGAACCGGGGCCGCGCGTCATCGTCGGCGCAGGAGCAGTTCGGTGTTGCGGTCGCCCGGGGCGCCGGAGAGGGTCTTCCGGGCGCCGGGGGCGTTGGAGGCGAGCTCGCGGTAGAGCGCGGCGAGGCCGGACGGCGAGAGGTCGCCGTGGTCGGCGCGGTGCGGGGCGGCGGACTCGACCAGGGTGGTGAACAGGGACAGCGTCCCGTCACCGTTGTCGGTGAGCTCGACGATCCGCGCGAGCTGGGGGTAGTCGACGTGGGAGGCGGTGGTGACCTCCCACAGGTCGCCGTGCGGGGTGACGGCGTTGCGGTGCGAGTGGCCGTTCACCCACGCGACGACGTTGCGGTGGCGGCGCAGGACGGCCAGCAGGTCCCCGGCGTCGTGGCGGCCGCCGCGGGTGTTGCCCATCGCCCAGCTGGGGTGGTGCGAGAAGACGATCACGTGCTCGTCCCGGTGCGCCTTCAACGTGCGCTCCAGCCACCGCAGTTGGCGGGTGTCCATCGAGCCGGTGAAGTGGCCGGTGGGGTGGGTGGTGTCCAGGCTGACGCCGAGGACGCCGCCGCCCAGCGGGAAGGTGTAGTACATCGTCCCGTCGGCGAGGTTGCGCCGCGTGTAGCCGTGGCCCACGGGCCCGCCGGCGCCCGTGTGCGCCGGGTCGAGGTGCGCGGCGACGTACTGGGCGGGGGTGAACGGGGCGCGCCGCGGGTCGGGGGTGACGGGGCGCAGCCGGCGGCGCTCGGCGGTGTACAGCTCGCGCAGCAGCTCGCCCGCCGGGTCCGTGCCCTTGCGGATCGCCTGGTAGAGGCGGGCGGCCGGGGCGGCGGGCAGGGAGAGGAGCTTGCGGTCGCCGGTGGCGACGTCGGCGAGGTAGGACGAGCGGCCGTAGCAGCCGCCGGGCAGGGTGTCGTGGTTCCCCACCGTCGAGAACCACGGCAGCGTCAGGCCGGGGCTGTCCACGGGCCGCAGCGCGGCGGCGAGGAAGCCGTCGAGCCGCGGGAAGCCGTGGCGCGCCTTGTCCCCGTCGCGCAGGGAGCTGCCAGGGTGCCAGTACAGGGGGTTCCCGGAGTTCTGCACGCCCTCGTAGACGCCGGCCAGACCGCTGTCCGGGGTGATCCGGCCGCCGCTCATCGCCCGCAGGAACCAGGCGAGTTCGAGTTGCGAGTTGTTGTCCGTGTTGTCACCCGTCGTCACCACGCACTCCAGCGGCGCGCCCGTCGCCGGTCCGCCCGGCAGGGCGTTGACCCGCTCGATCAGCGCCACCGCGCCCGGCACGGTCAACGCCTCCTGCGGCCGCCAGGCCTCCGGTGCCCGGGTGCGGAGGTACTCGAAGCGCAACGGGTGCTGCACGTCGAGCACGTGCAGGTCGGTGAGCTGCACGAACGCGGTCAGCGCCCGGCGGGTCGTCCCGCGGCGGCGGCCCGCCGCCGCGAGGTCGGTCCGCACGACCCTCGGCCACCCGCGCCCGCCACGGAGCCGCCGGTAGGGCCCGCTGCCGGCGGGGGTGGCGACGGTGTCGAGCGTGGTGCCGACGACGAACGGTGGCGCGGCGACCCCTGCGGACGCGGGGCGGGCGGCTCCTGCGGGCGCGGGGCCGGCAGTATCTCTCAGCCCGGCCGCCGTTCGGGGCCGGAGGGGCGAAGCCCCGACACGGGGGTGCGGAGGGCGGAGCCCCCGCTCGGGCGCGGCGGCGACGGACGAGCCGACCCCCACCGCTGCCGCGGCCGCCCCACCCGCGGCGAGCGCGAGCACGGCACGACGGCTCGTGACGGCACGACGCCCCGCGGCGCCGGTCGGTTCGGCGGGATCGACGGGCTCGACGGGATCGGCAGGGGTGTTGCGCGGCGTGCGCTTCATGACGCGGGCTCCCGGTGCGGTCGCGACGGCGATCGGTCGGGGGCGAGGCGCCCCCAGCGGAAGCGTCGGCAGCGGTGGTGGCTGCCGCGTGAACGGCGACGCAACGCACACCGGCGAGCACCGTACGTGGATCAGCGCAGGCCGCGGCACCCGCCGACCGGTCACGGCCCCGCCCCGCGCCCGCGAGGAACCCGCCACTCCGCGTTCACCTCACGGGGAAGGGCCGTCCGCGTCCGGGCCGGGCCCCGCGCCGAACCGCTCGCGGCGCGTGCCGCGCCGCCGCGCCCGCGCGGCACCGGCGGCGGTCCGGCCCGCACGGCCGGCGGCAGGGCGCGGGGCGCCCCGTCAGTGCGGCTGCGGGTCGCCCCCCTCGGCCGGATCGGCAGGGTCGGCCGCGTCGGCGGGTTCCGGTCCGCCCCGCCGCCCCCGCTCAGGGGAAGCCGCACCGGCGCGGTCGGCGGCGTCCGGTCCGTCCTGCCGCACCCGTCCGAGGGGAGGGCGTTCGCGCCACAGGGCCAGGCCGATGTCGACGAGGCCGACCCGGGGGAGGTCGGGGACGGCGGAGAGGTCGTGCCACGCGGCGAGGTCGGTGGAGCCGCTGGTCTCCGCGCGCAGGACGCCGCCGGTGACCGCGGCCTCGTAGACGATCCGCAGCCCCTGGAAGTCGGCGAAGGTGCCGAGCTTGCGCGGGTAGCGGCGCTGGACGGAGTCGATGCCGAGCAGCGCGCCGGGCCGGGCCACGTACCCCGTCTCCTCCTCCACCTCGCGGACGACCGTCTCCAGCGGGTCCTCCCCGTGGTCCATCCCGCCGCCCGGCAGCGTCCACCGCTTGCGCCCGTCCGCGGCGACCCACCGGGCGAGCAGCACCTGTCCGTCCCGTACGACTACGGCGTAGGCCGCCACCCTGAGCTCCTTGTGCACGCCCCGACGCTAGAGCGTCGCTCTCGCCCCGGGCCACCGTCGCGCAGGCTGGCGGGTCTGCGCCACGGCGCGCATCCGCCACCCCGGGCCCTCCCCAAAGAGCCGGCCCGTGCGTCAGGCTGACCGGTCATCCGGCTCCGCGTTCCGGATTCCGGATGCCGTTGCTTCGCCCCATTCGTTCCTTCACGTACAGGGATGCTGATGACCCAGGATTCACAGCGGGCGCCCATACCCGGCGGCGCGAGACGTGCGGTCCGCATCGCGGCCGCGGCGGGGCTCGTCGCCGCGCTCGCGGCGGGCGGGATGTCCCCCGCGACCGCCGCGGACGACCCGGCCACCCCGCCGGCACCGGCCCCGGCGAAGTCCGCCGACGCCAAGCTCGGCGCGGACGACGCCGAACTCCTCAGCGAGGCCCAGGCGGGCGGCGAGAAGTTCGTGACCATGATGGTCGCCACCGCGCCCGGGCAGACCGAGCAGGTCTCCGGCCAGCTCGACGCCGTCACCGGCGGCTCCGTCGGACGCACCTTCGACAAGCTCGGATACGTCCGGGCCACCGTGCCCACGGCCCGCGCCGAGGCCGCGATCAAGGCGGCGCAGAAGCTCAGCTCCGTACAGGCCATCGACCTGCGCGAGGAGATCCCGCTCGACGACCCGACGCCCGAGGGCGCGGGCAAGGGCGAGGGCAAGCCCGCCGCGGGCGCCTGGCCGGCCCCCGGCCCGCAGACCCCGGCGAAGAACCCGTACAACCCGTCCGCCGAGACCGGCGCGGTCGACTTCGTGAAGAAGAACCCGAAGGCCGACGGCCGCGGGATCACCATCGGCATCCTGGACTCCGGCGTCGACCTCGCGCACCCGGCGCTGCAGGAGACCACGACCGGCAAGCGGAAGATCACCGACTGGGTGACCTCCACCGACCCGCTGACCGAGGGCGACGCCACCTGGCGCGCCCAGGTCACCCCGGTCGCGGGCCCGGTCTTCACCGCGTCCAACGCGAGCTGGAAGGCGCCGGAGGGCGCGTACCAGTTCAGCCGGTTCGCGGAGTCGATCACCGCGGGCGGCGACCCGGCCGGCGACGTCAACCGCGACGGCGACACCACCGACGTCTTCGGGCTGCTGTACGACCCGGCCGCCGGCACCGTCCGCGTCGACACCGACCAGGACAGCGACTTCACGGACAACGCGCCGCTGAAGCCGTACAAGGACGGCTTCGGGATCCAGTACTTCGGGACCGACGACCCGGCGACCGCGATCGCCGAGCGGACCCCCTTCGTGATCGAGATCCGCAAGGACGTCCCCATGGACCCGCTGGGCGGGACCTGGGTCGGCAAGAAGGCCGACTTCGTCAACATCGGCATCGTCGAGTCCTCGCACGGCACCCACGTCGCCGGGATCGCCGCGGCCAACGGCCTGTTCGGCGGCTCGAAGGCGAACGGCGCCGCCCCCGGCGCGCAGCTCGTCTCCTCGCGCGCCTGCACCTGGACCGGCGGCTGCACCAACATCGCGCTCACCGAGGGCATGGCCGACCTGGTGATCAACCGCGGCGTGGACATCGTCAACATGTCCATCGGCGGGCTGCCCGCGCTGAACGACGGCAACAACGCGCGCGCCGTGCTCTACGGCCGCCTCATCGACGAGTACGGCGTCCAGCTGGTCATCTCGGCCGGCAACGAGGGCCCGGGCGTCAACACCATCGGCGACCCCGGCCTGGCCGACAAGGTGGTCTCGGTGGGCGCGGCGGTCTCCAAGGACACCTGGGCGTCGAACTACGGCTCCGCGGTGGAGAAGGAGTACGCGCTGTTCCCGTTCTCCTCGCGCGGCCCGCGTGAGGACGGCGGCTTCGCGCCGACGATCACCGGCCCCGGCGCCGCGGTGAACACCAACCCGACCTGGCTGCCGGGCTCGGGCGTGCCGGAGGCGGGCTACGCGCTGCCGGTCGGCTACAGCATGAAGAACGGCACCTCGATGTCGTCCCCGCAGGTCGCGGGCGCCTCGGCGCTGCTGCTCTCGGCGGCGGAGCAGAAGAAGGTGGGCGTCAGCCCGCTGGCCCTGCGCACCGCGCTGACCAGCACCGCGGACCGCATCCCCGGCTACGCGGCGCACGAGCAGGGCTCGGGCCGGATCGACGTCGTCCAGGCCTGGCGGTCGCTGCGCGACGGCGCCACCGCGCACTCCTACGAGGTCAGCGCGCCCGTCGACACCGCGATCGACTTCGCGCTGAAGACCCCGGGCTTCGGCACCGGGATCTACGACCGCGAGGGCGGTGCGAAGCAGGACCAGGCCAAGACGTACACCGTCACGGTCACCCGCACCAGCGGCCCGGCCGGCGGCCTGCGCCACGAGCTGGACCTGAAGTACGACGACGGCACCTGGGAGATCCTCGGCTCCGGCCGGGTGAACCTGGAGCTGGGCAAGCCCGCCACCGTCAAGCTGCGGGCGCTGCCCCGCTCGGCGGGCGCGCACAGCGCGATCCTCGAGGTCGACGACGTGCGCACCGAGGGCGTCGACAAGCAGATCCTGAACACGGTCGTCGTCGCGAAGGACCTGGTCAAGCCGTCGTACACCTACGAGACGCGCGGCACCGTCCAGCGCAACAGCCACAACTCGTACTTCGTGACGGTCCCGGCCGGTGCGACGGCGCTGGAGGTCGCGCTGACCGGTTCGCCCACCGGGGCGCGCTTCTCGGCGTTCCACCCCTACGGTCTGCCGGTGGAGGACCCCGCTCCGGGCACCCGCAGTTACGCGAACCCGGCGCCGGGCGTCTGGGAGATCGAGGTCGACGGCCGGCGGATCGCGCCGACGCTCGACAACCCGTACCAGATCTCGATCGCGGTCCTGGGCGCGACGTTCGACCCGGCGGTCAAGACGATCCCCGAGGCGAAGGTCGGCGCGCCGACCCCCGTCGACTGGAAGGTCACCAACGGGTTCGCCCCGATCGAGGGCAAGCTCGAGGGCGGCTCGCTGGGCTCGGCGAAGGTCGCGACGCCGACCATCGCGGACGGCGGGAAGCAGACGACCACGGTCGTCGTCGGCGAGGGCGTCGAGCGGCTCGACGTCGCCATCGGCAACACCTCCGACAAGGGCGCCGACCTGGACCTGACGGTCCTGCGGGGTTCCGTGACGGTCGGGCAGTCGGCGGACGGCGACTCCGAGGAGGCGGTCTCGATCGCCAAGCCGGCGCCGGGCACGTACACCATCGTGGTGGACGGCTACGCGGTCCCGTCGGGGTCGACGACCTACGACTACAAGGACGTCTACTTCTCCGCCGGGCTCGGCACGGTCTCGGTGGACCCGGCCGCGGCGGTGAAGCTCGCGAACGGGGCGTCGACGTCGGTCGCGGCCGAGGTCACCGTCGCCGCGCCGGCGCCCGAGGGGCGGCAGTTCTTCGGCGAGGTCCGGCTCCTCAACGCGCGCGGCACGGTCGCGGGTGTCGGCAGCGTCGTGATCGGCGCGGTCACGCCGTAGCGGGCGGGGGCCGGGGCGGGCGCGCGCC
>NZ_JBHWZH010000206.1:0-7620 GCF_042728285.1 Streptomyces sp. NPDC060194
CACCCCCCGGATCATCAACAACAGGAGGGGGAAGTCATGCCGGACCCGAAGGCCGGAGGCCCCATTGCGGAGCCACGAAAAAGGTAACGGGGGGGCGACGGGACCGCCGCCCGGCGCGCCCCCGTTGTGTGCGGGCCGGACGGCGGTCGGTCGGTTCGGATCAGAGGCAGTAGAGGTGGCGCAGCCAGGGCCAGCTCTGGCGGCCGATCATGCCGTCGACGGTGAGGCCGGCGCGGCAGGGGGCCTTGTTGACCTGGGTCTGGAAGGCGCGGGCGGCCGACTGCGACCGGGAGCCGAAGATGCCGTCTATGGTGCCGGGGTTGTAGCCCTGGTACTGCAGGAGGCACTGCGCCTCCTTGCCCGCCGCGGTCACCTGCGTCTTGGACGGGTTGACGGTGTCGCCGCTGTAGTAGCCGGCGGTCATGCGCCCGGCGGAGTTCATCGTGACGTCGCACGGGAAGGCGAGCGCCGAGACGCCCGAGGGCGCCGCCGCGACGGCGACGCCGCCGCCGGTTGCCGTGCCGGCGACGAGCGCGGCGGTGGCGAGGAGCAGACCTGCGTACCTGCGGGTGGTGGTGAATGCCACGGAGAACCCCTGGATCTCGAGGAGGAGACGGTCGGACGGTGGCCGGTGGCGGCCGGCCCCGACGAGGTGAGAGGAGCCCGCCGGGACCGGCCTGGCGGTCCGGCGGCCACTCTTCCGGGCAGGGAGCGGAACAAGCCATACCGGCCGGGCGGGTTGAGACATGCCGGGACGTCGGCGGTTCTGACCTGCGGGGACGTCCGCCGGGACGGAACGCGGCGGGACGGTGGGACGCCCACGGGCGGCCGAGTGGAGGGGAACGTACATACGAACGCCCGAAGTTCCGTACGCTGAGCGCGCCGTGGCCGTGTGGGACCGCGTGCGTCTGAAGGGGATCCCGGGATGTCGCGTTGGAAGGCGCTGCCCGAGTCGTTGGATCTGAGGGTCCGGCAACTCGTGGTGCACATGCGTCAGTTGAAGGACCACAGCGGGCTCAGTCTGGCCGCGCTCGCGAGCCGCACCTCGTACAGCAGGTCGTCGTGGGCCCGCTACCTCAACGGCCGGGCGCTGCCGCCCCGTCGGGCCGTCGAGGCGATGGCCGACGCGTGCGGCGGGGACCGGGTCGCGCTGAGCGTGCTGTGGGAGGTCGCCGCGTCGGCGGCGGCGCTGCCGGTGGAGGAAGGGCCGGAGGCGGCGGACGGCGAGCAGGCGCCGGACGTCGAACGCGCGCCGGACGGGGACCCGGCGTCGGACGGCGAGACCGTCGCCGTTCGCCGTGACCTCGGGTCCGCCGTACGGCACGTGCCGGCTCGCGCGTCGGTCGTCGCCGTCGCCGCGGCCGTCGCCGTCCTCGTCGCCGCGGCCGGCGCGCTGGCCGTCGTACGGCCCTGGGAGCAGGGCGCGCAGGAGCGCGTACGCCCGGCGAAGGCCGCCGTGCCGACCTCCACGTACTCCGCCAAGACCTTCCCCTGCCACTTCACCGTCCGCGACGGCCTGCTCTACGCCGGCCACAGCACGACGCTCACCGACCAGTACGCCGTCGGGACCACCGTCGAGGCGGTCGCCGAGGTCCAGTGCCTGGTCCTCGAGCACGGGTTCGACCCGCAGGGCGTCGACGCGTCCTTCGGCCCCAACACCCGTGCGGCGGTACGGGCGTTCCAGCGGGCGCGAGGTCTCGACGACGACGGCGTCGTCGGGCCGAAGACGTGGCGGGAGCTGAGGAAGCCGACGGCGCGTGGCTGAGGGGGCGGGGCGCGGGCAGGTCGCGGCCGCGCCCGAGGTGCGCCGGCTCGCCGAGCGGCTGCGGGAGGCGCGGGAGGCGACCGGGCTCAGCTACGCCGCCCTCGCCGGCCGCACCGCCTACAGCAAGTCCTCCTGGGAGCGGTACCTCAACGGGCGCGTGCTGCCGCCGCGGGACGCCGTGCAGACGCTCGCCGAGCTCAGCGGCGCGGACCCCGCGCGGCTGCTCGCGCTGTGGCGGCTCGCGGACGCGGTGTGGAGCGGACGGGACGCGTCGGGTTCCGGCGCGGTGTCCGGGGGCGACGGCGGTACGGCGGCGGGCGGCGAGGCGGCGGCCGGGTCCGCCGTCGCGGGCGGGTCCGCGGCCGCGGTCCGGCCGGAGGACGCGAGCGGGCCGGAGGACGCGGAGCCGGCTGGTGCGCCGGGCGGGGAGCGGGTGGTGGCGCCGGAGCCGGGCGCCTCGCGCTCCCTGGTCGTCGTCGCGCTGGCCGCCGCGCTCGCCACGGTCGTCCTGCTCGGGACCGGGGCCTGGCTCTGGGCGCACCTCGCGGGGGACCCCGGCACGGCGCGCGGGAGCTTCGCCGAGCCCTGCCGGGGCGAGCGGTGCACCGGTCTCGACTCGGAGCAGGGGGAGACGGACTGCTGGACGGACGCGGAGACGCGCGCGGCCCGGGACGTGGGCGGGCGGCAGGTCGAACTGCGCTACAGCGCGACGTGCCGGGCGGTGTGGGGACGCGTACGGGAGCCGGGGGCGGGCGACGAGGTGTGGGTCGAGACACGGGACCGCCGCACGCAGGCGCAGCAGGTGACCGTGCCCGGTCACGCGCTCTACACCCTCATGCTCGGGGTCACCGTGCTCGGCGGGGTGCGGGCCTGCGTCGAGGGGGCGGACGGGTCGCGGGGCTGCACCCCCTGGACCGAGGGATGAACGGCACCGGGAGGGGCACTCGGCCCGCGCCGGACGCCCCGCGCGGGGCCCGGTACGCCGGTGTACGTTCGAAAGGGCGCCCGGACCGACCGCAGACCCACGGAGGAACCGCATGCGCAAGGCCAGGAGCGGCGGCCGGCAGGGTCGTGCCGCGATCACCACGTCACCCGCCCGCGCCGCGCTGACGACCGAGCCGCACACGATCGGCGACGCGGAGATCGACGCCCTGGACGCCCACTGGCGCGCGGCGAACTACCTGGCCGCGGGCCAGATCTACCTGATGGCGAACCCGCTCCTGCGCGAGCCCCTGGACGCCGACCACATCAAGCCGCGGCTGCTCGGCCACTGGGGCACGTCCCCCGGCCTCAACCTCGTGCACACCCACCTGAACCGGGTGATCAAGCAGCGCGACCTGAGCGCGCTGGCCGTCTGGGGCCCGGGCCACGGCGGCCCCGCCGTACTGGCGAACGCCTGGCTGGAGGGCAGCTACAGCGAGACCTACCCGGACGTCGGCCGGGACGCGGCGGGGATGCACCGCCTGTTCCGGCAGTTCTCGTTCCCCGGCGGCGTGCCGAGCCACGTCGCACCGGAGACGCCGGGCTCGATCCACGAGGGCGGTGAGCTCGGCTACTCGCTCAGCCACGCCTACGGCGCCGCGTTCGACAACCCGGACCTGGTCGTCGCCTGCGTCATCGGCGACGGCGAGGCGGAGACGGGCCCGCTCGCCACCTCCTGGCACTCGAACAAGTTCCTCGACCCCGTCCACGACGGGGCCGTCCTGCCGATCCTCCACCTCAACGGATACAAGATCGCGAACCCGGCCGTCCTCGCCCGCCTCCCCGAGGCCGAGCTGGACGCCCTGCTCACCGGGTACGGCCACGAGGCGCTGTACGTGACCGGCGACGACCCCCGTACGGTCCACCGCGAGCTCGCCGCCGCGATGGACCGCGCCCTCGACCGGATCGCCGAGATCCAGCGCGAGGCCCGGGACGGCGACCGCACGAACGCACCCGAACGCCCCCGCTGGCCCGTGATCGTCCTGCGCACCCCCAAGGGCTGGACCGGCCCCGCCGAGGTCGACGGCCAACCCGTCGAGGGCTCCTGGCGCGCCCACCAGGTCCCCCTCGCGGGCGTGCGCGACAACCCCGAGCACCTCGCCCAGCTGGAGCGCTGGCTGCGCTCGTACCGCCCGGACGAGCTGTTCGACGCCGACGGCGCCCCGCTCCCGCACGTCCTGCGGTACGTGCCGGACGGCGACCGCCGCCTCGGCTCGACCCCGCACGCGAACGGCGGCCGACTCCTGCGCGGCCTCCCGATCCCTGACCTGGACCGCTTCGCCGTGCCGGTCGACAAGCCGGGGACGGTCCTGCACGAGCCGACGGCGATCCTCGGCACCCTCCTGGAGGACGTGATGGCGGCGACGAGCCGCAGCCGCGACTTCCGGCTCGTGGGCCCCGACGAGACCGCCTCCAACCGGCTCCAGGCGGTCTACGGGGCCAGCGGCAAGGCGTGGCAGGCCGAGCTCCTCGCCTCCGACACGGACCTCGACCGGCACGGCCGGGTGATGGAGATCCTCTCCGAACACACCTGCCAGGGCTGGCTGGAGGGCTACCTCCTCACCGGCCGGCACGGGCTGTTCTCGTGCTACGAGGCGTTCGTCCACATCGTCGACTCGATGGTCAACCAGCACCTCAAGTGGCTCAAGACCTCGCGTGAGTTGCCCTGGCGCGCCCCCATCGCCTCGCTCAACTACCTGCTGACGTCGCACGTCTGGCGCCAGGACCACAACGGTTTCTCGCACCAGGACCCCGGCTTCGTCGACCACGTGCTCAACAAGAGCCCCGACGTCGTGCGCGTCTACCTGCCGCCGGACGCCAACACCCTGCTGTCGGTGGCCGATCACGCGCTCCGCAGCCGCGACTACGTGAACGTGATCGTCGCGGGCAAGCAGCCGACGTTCGACTGGCTGACGATGGACGAGGCCCGGGCGCACTGCGCGCGCGGCGCGGGCGTGTGGGAGTGGGCCGGCACCGAGGACGGCACCCGCGAGCCGGACGTGGTGCTCGCGGCCGCCGGCGACGTCCCCACCCAGGAGGTCGTCGCCGCGGCCCAACTGCTCCGCGAGCACCTGCCGGAGCTGGCGACCCGGGTCGTGAACGTCGTCGACATGACCCGGCTCATGCCCGAGGAGGAGCACCCGCACGGCATGACGGACCGGGAGTACGACGCCCTGTTCGGCACCGGCACGCCGGTCGTCTTCGCCTACCACGGCTACCCCTGGCTCGTGCACCGCCTCGCCTACCGCCGCAACGGCCACGCCCACCTGCACGTGCGCGGCTACAAGGAGCAGGGCACGACCACCACCCCGTTCGACATGGTGGTCCGCAACGACCTCGACCGGTACCGGCTGGTCATGGACGTCATCGACCGGGTTCCCGGCCTCGGCACCCGCGCGGCCGTGGTCCGCCAGACCATGGTCGACGCCCGCACCCGCCACCACGCCTACATCCGCGAGCACGGCACGGACATGCCGGAGGTCGCGGACTGGACCTGGGCCGGCTGAGCCGAGAGCGAGCGGAACGGCCCCTCCCGCAGCGGGAAGGGGCCGAACTCGTCTGCTGATGGGATGACTTACGGCTGCGCGGTCAGGTCGAACGACTGCGCCGCCGTCCCCGCGCACGGCTGCTGGGTGAACCCGCCGCCGTTGCCCGACCCGGCGAGCGTCAGGCACTTGCCGCTGTGCCGGGCGACGAACCGGTAGCGGGCGGGATCGGCGGTCTTCTCGGGCTTCCACTGCTGGTTCGTGCCACCGACGTACGACCACAGGTGCACGCGGACGCCGTTGCCGGTCGCCCCGGCGCCGCCGTCGACGTCCCACACCTTGTTCGCGTGCCGGTTCACGACCTGGACGTAGCCGTCGGCCGTCGGACGGAACTGCCAGTTCTGGTTGTTCTGCACGCCCGCCCCGCACGCCCACTGCTGGAGGCCGGTGCCGTCAGCCGTGCCCCAACCGGTCGCGTCCAGGCAGGAGTTGCTGCTCGCGTTGACCACCTGGTACCAGCGGGCGGGGTCGATGGCGCCCCCGCCGGGCGGCGGGGTCGTGCCGGGCGTCCACACGTACGTGGCGACCGCCCCCGCCGGCAGGGTGTGCACGGCCGAGCGGCCGTTGTCGGTGATCGAGAACTTCTGCGCGGTCGTCGCGGTGTTGACGACGTACGCCGCCCGCGAGCCGTCGGGGTTCTGCCACACCACGTTCTGCACGCCGTTGGACGCCTGGCTGGTCGAACCCAGGCGCGTGGCACCGGCCTTGACGAACTTGGTGACGTGGCCCAGGACGTAGAACTCGGCGTTGCGGGTCACGTTCCCGTTCGCGATCTCGACCACGCCGTTGCAGCGGGTCTGGCAATGGCCCTGGTGCGGACCGCCGTTCTGGTCCAGCGCGAGGTTCCAGTCGATGACGGTCTCGCCGCCGTACCGCATGTTGCGCACGACGAGGTTCTCCGCGTGCCACTGCAGGGTGTCGGCGAAGGTGGTCGCCGGGTTCGCGCTGTCGGTGCCGGAGCACTCGGTGAAGAAGACGCGCTTGCCCGCGTTCACGACCTGCTGCTGGGCGTCGGGGGTGCCGCCGTAGCAGTGGAACGCGGCACCGATCACCCGGTTGATGCCGGAGGTCTGGGCGAACACCTCCAGCGGGTAGTTGGGGTGGTCCCAGTTGTGGTCGTACGCCAGCAGGTTGGTGGGCAGGTTGTTCGCCGTCAGGGTGCGGTCGAGGACCTTGAAGAACTCCGCCTGCTGGCTCGACGACATGCTCATCGAGGGGTACGTCGTGGCGAACTCGGGCTCGTTCTGCACGGTGAGGTCGGTGAGCTTGATGCCCTCCGCGCCGTACGCCTTGATCGCCTTGACCAGGTAGTCGGCGTAGTCCTGGTGGTGCTCGGGCTTGAGGCTGCCGCCGCTGAGGTTGTTGTTCGTCTTCATCCAGGCCGGCGGCGACCACGGCGAACCCATGAAGCGGATCGCGGGGTTGACCGCGGTCGCCTGCTTCAGGACCGGGATGATCTGCGCCTTGTCGGCGTCGACGGAGAACGAACCGCGGGTGTCCTCGTAGGAGTGGAAGCCGCCGCCCGCGTTGAAGTCCGAGCTGCCGAGCGGCTGGCGCAGGTAGTTGAGGCCGATGCCGTCGCCCTCGGCGGAGAACAGCGACTTCAGCAGGGCGTCCCGCTTGGCCGCGGTCAGCCCGCTGATCAGACTCGCGGACGCGCCCGTCACCGAGGCGCCGGCGCCGGTGAACGTCTGGCCGCGGGCGCTGCCGTCGACCCTGATGTCGACGGGCTGCGCGCTGCCCGTGAACGGCAGCGAGCCGTCCGACGCGAGCTTCCGGCTGCCGTCGCCCGTCGTCACCCAGACCTGGGCGACGGGGTCGGCGGCCTGGGCGGGCGCGGCGGCGGTCAGGCCGAGGCCGGTGCCGGCCAAGGCGAACGTGAGCAGTCCGGCAACCGCTCTGAGGCGGGCCGGGCGCGGGGGGCGGTGAGGCATCGGTGCGGCTCCTTCGATCGGGGGTGAGCCCTCAACTCCCGCCGCACACGCGGTCCTTGCGCGCAGTGGCGGCGGGATGCGCCGGGCGGAGGACGGGGGTCCGGGCCGTCCGACGGCGCTATGTAAGCAGACCTACCGAGTACTTAGTAAGTCTGCGGAAGCGGATTTCTCACCGGCGCCCTCGCGTGGGCGCAGCCCGGTTATGTGCGGCGGAGCCGCGAGCCGCCGCGGCTTGCGCGCGAGCCGCCAAAATCTATAGCCCGGCCGGCGATTGAGGCCGCCGGGCGGAGCCCGGTACGTGCGGCGGAGCCGCGGGGGTGGCGGGCGGAGTGCGGGCCCCGGGGGGGCCGGGCGGGGTCAGGGGGCGCGGCGGGGGCGGCGGTGGGCGAGCCAC
>NZ_JBHWZH010000207.1:0-7609 GCF_042728285.1 Streptomyces sp. NPDC060194
AGCGTGCATGGCTCTTGGTCAGTCGTGCGCCCTGCCGCCGGTCTCCGCCCGCCGCCGTAGTCCAGGAACCGTGGACCCCTCATGACTCGCTTTCTCATCCGCAGGTCACTGGGCGCTGCCCTCATTCTCGTGTTGATCAGCGCCTTCACCTTCTTCGCCTACTTCGCGGTGCCCGCGGACCCGGCCCTCCTGGCCTGCGGCAAGAACTGCACCCCCGACGCTTTGGAGGTCATCCGCCAGAACCTTGGCATCGATGATCCGGTGATCGTCCAGTACTGGAACTTCGCATCGGGGGTCTTCCTCGGACGGGACTTCAGCGTCGGGCACTGCCCCGCCCCGTGCTTGGGCATTTCCTTCAACGACCAGCAGCTGATCTGGGACACCATCGTCGACCGGTTCCCGCTCACGCTGTCGCTGACCATCGGTGGTCTGATCATCTTCACGACCCTGGGCATCGGCGCGGGCATGATCGCCGCCCGCAACAAGGGCAACGCTCTCGACAAGACGTTCACCAGCACCTCGCTGGTCGCGAGCTCCATGCAGATCTACTTCCTGGGCCCCGTCGTGATGGGTCTGCTGGTCTGGTCCACCGGCTGGCTCAACGAGCCGAAGTACATCCCGTTCACCGAGGATCCGCTCAGCTGGGCCGGCGGCCTGCTCATCCCGTGGTTCGTGATGTCGCTGATCTTCACCGCCCAGTACACCCGGATGTCCCGCGCCACCCTCATCGAGCAGCTCCAGGAAGAGCATGTGCGAACTGCTCGCGCCAAGGGCATGACCAGCAAGTACGTCTTCTTCCGGTACGCCTGGCGCGGCTCGCTCATCCCCATCGTGACGATCCTCGGCATCGATCTCAGTGGCCTGCTCAGCGGCGCGGTCGTGACGGAGTTCACGTTCAGTCTGGCCGGACTCGGCCGACTCGCCGTCCAGTCCGTGGTGAACCGCGACCTTCCGATGACCATGGGCGTCATGCTCGTCGGCGCCGCATTCATCCTGATCCTGAACATCATCGTGGACGCCCTGTACGCGGCCATCGACCCGCGCGTACGGCTGGCCTAGGAGACCCCCACCCATGACCACTCTGACCAAGGAATCGGGCGGCCTGTCCACCGACGGATCGAGGTCCTTCCTCTCCGTCCGCGACCTGCGGGTGCAGTTCTCTACCGAGGACGGCATCGTCAAGGCCGTAGACGGCCTCAGCTTCGACATCGAACGCGGCAAGACCCTCGGTATCGTCGGCGAGTCCGGCTCCGGCAAGTCGGTGACGAACCTGACGATCCTCGGGCTGCACAACCCGAAGTCGACCAACGTGCAGGGCGAGATCTGGCTGGACGGTCAGGAGCTGATCGGCGCGTCCGAGCGGGAGATGGAGAAGATCCGCGGCAACAAGGCCGCGATGATCTTCCAGGACCCGCTGACGGCCATGTCGCCCTACTACACGGTGGGCCGGCAGATCTCCGAGCCGTACATGAAGCACACCGGGGCCTCCAAGAAGGAGGCACGGGACCGGACCATCCAGATGCTGGAGAAGGTCGGCATCCCGCAGCCCAAGCTGCGCGTGGACGACTACCCGCACCAGTTCTCCGGCGGCATGCGCCAGCGCGCGATGATCGCCATGGCACTGGTCTGCGACCCCGACCTGCTCATCGCTGACGAGCCGACCACCGCGCTCGACGTCACCGTGCAGGCGCAGATCCTCGACCTGCTCAAGGACCTCCAGCAGGAGTTCGGCTCCGCGATCGTCTTCATCACCCACGACCTCGGCGTCATCTCCAACATGGCGGACGACATCATGGTCATGTACGCGGGCCGGGCGGTGGAGCGCGGCAGCCGCCGCGAGGTGCTCCGCACCCCCGAGCACCCGTACGCCTGGGGCCTGCTCAGCTCGATGCCGCGCCTCGGCTCGGACGTCGGCCAGCAGCTCACCCCCATCCCCGGCTCCCCGCCGAGCCTGCTCAACCCGCCGTCGGGCTGCGCGTTCAACCCCCGGTGCGGCTTCTCCTCGGAGGTCCCCGGCAACCGGTGTGTCACAGACCGCCCGGAGCTGCCGGCGGGACGCGGGGCGGCGTGCCATTTGACGCCCGCGCAGAAGCAGACCTTCTTCGTCGAGAAAATCAAGCCCCGGCTGGGCTAGGGAGACTGACCCAATGACCGACAACCTCACCCTCCCCTCGCCGCGGGGCGAGGCGACGCAGGGCGGCGCGCCGCTCCTGGTCGCCGAGAACCTGAGCATGCACTTCCCGATCAAGGGCGGCTTCCCGATCAAGCGGACGGTCGGTGCCGTCAAGGCCGTCGACGGCGTCGACCTGACCGTCCACCAGGGCGAGGCACTCGGCCTGGTCGGTGAATCCGGTTGCGGCAAGTCGACGACCGGCCGCCTGGTGACCCGGCTCCTGCAGCCGACCGGTGGGAAGATCACGTACCAGGGCCAGGACATCACCCGCGCCAACCGCAAGCAGCTCGCCCCCGTGCGGTCCGAGATCCAGATGATCTTCCAGGACCCGTACTCGTCGCTGAATCCGCGGCAGACGGTCGGCACGATCATCAAGTCGCCGATGGAGATCAACGGGATCAACCCGCCCGGCGGGCGTGAGAAGCGGGTCCAAGAGCTGCTGGAGACCGTCGGGCTCAACCCGGAGCACTACAACCGCTTCCCGCACGAGTTCTCCGGCGGCCAGCGGCAGCGCATCGGGGTGGCCCGCGCGCTCGCGCTGGAGCCGAAGCTGATCGTGGCGGACGAGCCGGTCTCCGCGCTCGACGTGTCGATCCAGGCCCAGGTCGTCAACCTGCTCCAGAAGGTGCAGGAGGAGATGGGCATCGCGTTCCTCTTCATCGCGCACGACCTAGCGATCGTCCGGCACTTCTCGCAGCGGGTCGCGGTCATGTACCTCGGCAAGATCGTCGAGGTGGGTCCGCGCGACTCGATCTACAACGGCCCGCGCCACCCGTACACGCACGCGCTGCTCTCCGCCGTCCCCGAGGTCGCCCTGGACGACGAGGAGGAGGCGCGCGAGCGCATCCGCCTCGCCGGGGACGTGCCCTCGCCGGTCAACCCGCCCTCGGGCTGCCGGTTCCGGACGCGGTGCTGGAAGGCGCAGGACAAGTGCGCGACGGAGGAGCCGCCGCTGGTGCAGCTCTCCGGCAACGCCGACGGTCACCTGACCGCCTGCCACTTCCCCGAGGACCCGACGATCGCGGCGGCCGACCGCGCCGAGGACGTCGTGCTCGACCCGGGCCTGAAGGCGCTCGAGGCCGAGCACTGAGCCGCACCCGCTGAACGAACGGGCCGGTCCCCTCCATACCGGAGGGGACCGGCCCTTCTGCGTACGCCGGCCCGTCAGAGCGCGTCAGGCGCGGTCGCCCGGGTCCGCCTGTCCCGGGACCACCTGGCGTTCCTCGGCGAAGTGGCAGGCGGAGTCGTGGGCGGCCGCGCCGCCGTCGATGCGGAAGACGGCGGGGACGGCGAGGAGGGGGACCTCCAGGGCGCAGCGTTCCTGGGCCTTCCAGCAGCGGGTGCGGAAGCGGCAGCCGCTGGGCGGGTTGGCCGGGGAGGGGACGTCGCCGGCGAGCAGGATGCGCTCGCGGGACTCGCGGGCGACCGGGTCGGGGACGGGGACGGCGGAGAGCAGCGCCTGGGTGTAGGGGTGGGTGGGGTGCTCGTAGATCTCCCGGTCGGTGCCGATCTCGACGATCCGGCCGAGGTACATCACGCCCACCCGGTCGGAGATGTGGCGGACGATCGACAGGTCGTGGGCGATGAAGACGTAGGACAGGTGGAACTCGCTCTGCAGCCGGTCGAGCAGGTTGATCACCTGGGCCTGGACGGAGACGTCGAGCGCGGAGACCGGCTCGTCGGCGACGATGATTTCCGGCTGGAGGGCGAGGCCGCGGGCGATGCCGATGCGCTGGCGCTGGCCGCCGGAGAACTGGTGCGGGTAGCGGTTGATGTACTCCGGGTTCAGGCCGACGACGTCGAGCAGGTCCTGGACCTTGCGCCGCCGGTCGCCCTTCGGCGCGACCTCGGGATGGATCTCGTACGGCTCGCCGATGATGTCGCCGACGGTCATCCGGGGGTTGAGCGAGGTGTACGGGTCCTGGAACACCATCTGGATGTTGCGGCGCACGGATTTCAGGGCGCGGGCGGAGAGCCGGCTGATGTCCTCGCCCTTGTAGAGGATCTTTCCGGCGGTGGGGCGTTCGAGGTTGACGAGCATCTTCGCGACGGTCGACTTGCCGCAGCCGGACTCGCCGACGATGCCGAGGGTTTCCCCGGCCGCCAGGTCGAAGCTGACACCGTCGACGGCCCGGACGGCGCCGACCTGCTTCTTGAAGAGGATGCCCTGGGTGAGCGGGTAGTGCTTCTCCAGGTCGCGGACCTGGAGGATCGGCTCGGGACCGCCGTTCGCCGCGTGCGCGGACTCCGCGCGGGCGTGCGCGAGCAGCCGGGCCGCCTCGTCGCCCTCGTCACGCAGGTGGCTCTTGCTGACGTGGTCAGGGTGCGTCATCGAGCGTCTCCTTCCAGAAGTGGCAGGCGCTCCTGCGTTCACCGGCCGTGAGGCGCTCGCGGTCGGCGGAGGGGTCCTCGGGCCTGCCGGCCCCGGGCACGGCCTCGCCGGCGAGCGTGCTGCCCTGCTCGCGCGGGGCGTCCTTCGCGAGCTCCGCCCCGGCCCCGGGGTTCCGCCCGTCGGGCGTCACCTCGTACAGCGGCGGGACCTGCTCGCGGCAGACCTCGCGGGCGCGGGGGCAGCGGGGGTTGAAGGCGCAGCCGGGGGGGATGCGGGTGAGGTTGGGCGGGAGGCCCTTGATCGCGTAGAGCTCCTGGCCCTTCTGGTCGAGGCGCGGGATGGAGTCGAGCAGGCCCCGGGTGTAGGGGTGGGCGGGGGCCTTGTAGATCTCGTGGACGGGCGCGGACTCCACGATCCGGCCCGCGTACATGACCGCGATCCGGTCGGCGACGTCGGCGACCACGCCGAGGTCGTGGGTGATGAGGATGAGCCCCATCCGCAGCTCGCGCTGGAGCTCGACGAGGAGGTCCATGACCTGGGCCTGGACGGTGACGTCGAGCGCGGTGGTGGGCTCGTCGGCGATGATCAGCTTGGGCTCCAGGGCGAGCGCCATCGCGATCATGATGCGCTGCCGCATGCCGCCGGAGAACTGGTGCGGGTACTGCCCCACCCGCTCCTTCGCGGCCGGGATGCGGACCCGGTCCATCAGCTCGACGGCCTTCGCCCGGGCGTCCTTCTTCGACATCCCGCGGTGCACGACGTACATCTCGCCGAGCTGCTCGCCCACGGTGAGCACCGGGTTGAGGGAGGAGAGCGCATCCTGGAAGATCATCGCCATCTGGGCGCCGCGCACCTTCCGGCGCTCCTCCTCCTTGAGCGTGAGGAGGTCGCGGCCCTCGAAGAGGATCTCACCGCCGGTGATCCGGCCCGGCGGCATGTCGAGGATGCCCATGACGGCCTGCGCGGTCACCGACTTGCCCGAGCCGGACTCGCCGAGGACGGCGAGCGTCTCGCCCTCGTCGACGTGGTAGTTGACGCCGTTGACGGCCCGGGAGACCCCCTCCCGGGTGCGGAACTCGACCTGCAGGTCGCGTACTTCGAGCAGCATGTCCGCCTACCTCAGCTTCGGGTCGAGGGCGTCGCGCACCGCGTCGCCGAGCATGATGAACGCGAGCACGGTGACCGCCAGCGCACCGGCCGGCCAGAGCAGCATGTGCGGGGCGTTGCGGACGTAGGCCGAGGCGCTGGAGATGTCGATGCCCCAGGAGACGGTGGGCGGCCGGAGGCCCACGCCGAGGTAGGACAGGGTCGCCTCCAGGGCGATGTACGTGCCGAGCGCGATGGTCGCCACCACGATCACCGGGGCGACCGCGTTGGGCGTGATGTGCCGCAGCAGCATCCGGGAGTTGGACGCGCCCAGTGCGCGGGCGGCCTGCACGTAGTCGTTCTGCTTGGCGGTGATGACCGAGCCGCGGGCGATGCGGTAGATCTGCGGCCAGCCGAGCAGCACCATGAAGCCGACGACCGGCCAGACGGTGTCCGCCTTGACCACCGAGAGGAGCACCAGGCCGCCGAGGACGACGGGGATGGCGAAGAAGACGTCGGTGAGCCGGGAGAGGACGGCGTCCCATCCCCCGCCGAAGAAGCCGGCGAGCCCGCCGAGCACGGAGCCGACGATCGCGACCCCGAGCGTGGCGCAGACGCCGACGGTGACCGAGGCGCGGGCGCCGTAGACCGTGCGGGTGTAGACGTCGCAGCCCTGTCCGTTGAAGCCGAAGGGGTGGCCGGGCTGGGAGCCCTGCTGGGCCTTGGAGAGGTCGCAGGAGAGCGGGTTGCCGGAGGCGATCAGCTGGGGCCAGATCGAGATGACGATCAGGAACAGGATGATCAGCGAGGAGATGATGAAGACGGGCTTGCGCCGCAGGTCGTGCCAGGCGTCGGACCAGAGGCTGCGCGGCTTGCCCTCGGGGCCCTGGCCCCCGGACCCGCTGCCCTCCAGGGTGGCGCCCTCGCTCATGGCGAGGTCCGTCGCGCCGCCCGCTCCGGTGGACGCGATCGCCGACCTGTCGTCGGGGACGTGCGGTTCAGGCATAGCGGATCCTCGGGTCGAGTACGGCGTACAGGAGGTCGACGAGCAGGTTGGCGAGCAGGAAGATGATCACCAGGACGGTCACGAAGCCGACGACGGTCTGGGTGTTCTGCCGCAGGATGCCCTGGTAGAGCTGGTAGCCGACGCCCTGGATGTTGAAGATCCGCTCGGTGACGATGGCGCCGCCCATGAGCGCGCCGATGTCGGTGCCGATGAAGGTGACCACCGGGATCAGCGAGTTGCGCAGCAGGTGGCGGGTGACGACCCGCCGGCGCGGCAGTCCCTTGGCGGTCGCGGTGCGGACGTAGTCGGCGCGGCGGTTCTCGGCGATCGACGTGCGGGTGAGGCGGGTGACGTAGGCCAGCGAGACCGAGGCGAGGACGAGGCCGGGCACGATCAGCTCGCTGAAGGGGGCGGCGGACGACACCGAGGGGTCGATGACCCCCCACTTCTGACCGAGCAGGAACTGCAGCAGCAGACCGGTGACGAAGGTGGGGACCGAGATCACCACGAGCGTCAGGATCAGCACGCTCGTGTCGACCGGGTGACCGCGGCGCAGGCCGGTGACCACACCGAGGGTGATGCCGATGACGATCTCGAAGAGGATCGCGACGATCGTGAGCCGGATCGTCACCGGGAAGGCGCTGCCCATCAGGTCGATCACCGGCTGGCCGTTGAAGGCGGTGCCGAAGTCGCCGGTGAAGACGTTGCCCATGTAGGTCAGGTACTGCTGCCACACCGGCTTGTCGAGGCCGAGGTCGGCGCGCAGCCGGGCGGCGGTGGCCGGGTCGCACTGGCGGTCGCCGCAGAGGCCGGCGACCGGGTCGCCCATCACGTTCACCATCAGGAAGATCAGCAGCGTGGCGCCGAAGAAGACCGGGATCATCTGCAGCAGCCGCCGGATCACATAGCGTCCCATGGACGTCTCCGGGGGTCGGTTCCGTGAACGACGGTGCGCCTCACGGGAGTTGTGGAACCGGGGGAAGCGGCGCGCGGCCCGGCGTGGTCACCGGGC
>NZ_JBHWZH010000208.1:0-7604 GCF_042728285.1 Streptomyces sp. NPDC060194
CCTGCGGCGCCGGCCTGCGGGACACGGCCGGCTCCGGTCGCCCGGGCCGCCGCCCGGTCCAAACGGCCCGGTCGCCGACTCCGTGACCCGCGGCTACGCGCCCGGGTCGCCGTCGTGCCAGGCGCCGAACCGCTCGAGGAGGTGCTGGAGCGGGTCGAAGAGGCCGGGGGTGGCGGCGAGGGCGAGTTCGCCGGACGGCGGCTCGCCGGGGCGGCCGCCGGTGAGGGCGCCGGCCTCGCGGGCGATCAGGTCGCCCGCGGCGAGGTCCCAGGGGTTCAGCCCGCGCTCGTAGTACGCGTCGAGCCGGCCGCCCGCCACGTCGCAGAGGTCGATCGCGGCGGAGCCGCACCGGCGGATGTCGCGGATCCGCGGGATCAGCAGCCGGGCGACCTCGGCCTGCTGGGTCCTGCGGTCGGTCAGGTACCCGAAGCCGGTCGCCACGAGCGACTCGGCGAACGGCGGCGCGGGCCGGCAGGCGAGCCGCCGCTCCCCCATCCAGGCCCCCTGCCCGACCACCGCGTGGTACGTCTCGCCGCGCATCGGGGCGGCGACGACCCCGACGACCACCTGCCCGTCGATCTCGGCGGCGATGGACACCGACCAGTCGGGGCGGCCGTAGAGGTAGTTCACCGTGCCGTCGATCGGGTCGATGACCCAGCGCACCCCGCTGGTGCCGGGGCTGCTCGCGCCCTCCTCGCCGAGGAAGCCGTCGGTGGGCCGGAACTCCGAGAGGTACCCGGTGATCAGCTTCTCGGCCGCGATGTCCATCTCGGTGACGACGTCGATGGGACTGGACTTGGTCGCGGCCACGCCCAGATCGGCGGGCCGCCCGTCCTTCAGGAGGGCGCCGGCCCGGCGGGCGGCCTCCAGGCCGAGTTCGAGCAGGTGGGCGTGCAGGTCTTCGTCGGTCACGGTGCTCCTCGTCCGTGGGAGGTTCAGGCGTACGGGCTGTCGGCGCCCGCGGCCGCCGGGCGGGGGGCGCGGGCCGGGCAGCAGCCGACCGGGCAGAGGTCGTGGCTCGGCGCCAGCGCGCCGAGCGCGCACCGGGCGGGAGCCTCGCCGCGCTCGCCCGCCGCGCGCTCCACCAGGAGGTCGCGGACGGCCGCGGCGAACCGCGGGTCCGCGCCGACGGTCGCCGAACGGGCCACGGGCAGCCCCAGCTCCGCCGCCTTGGCCAGCGCCTCGGTGTCGAGGTCGTAGAGGACCTCCATGTGGTCGGAGACGAAGCCGATCGGGACCATGACCACCGCCGGCGCGCCGGCCGCATGCCGCTCCTCCAGGTGGTCGCAGATGTCGGGCTCCAGCCAGGGGATGTGCGGGGCGCCGCTGCGGGACTGGTAGACGAGCTCCCAGGGGTGCTCGACGCCGGTCTCCTCGGCCACCGCCTCGGCGATCAGCCGGGCCACCTCCAGGTGCTGCGCCACGTACGCGCCGCCCTCGCCGTGCGCCTCGACCGGTCCGGAGGTGTCGGCGGAGGCGGTCGGGATCGAGTGCGTCGTGAACGCCAGGTGGGCCCCCGCGCGCACGCCCTCGTCCAGCGCGTCGAGTGCGTTCAGCACCCCCTCGACCATCGGGCGGACGAAGCCGGGGTGGTTGAAGTAGTGGCGCAGCTTGTCGACCCGCGGCAGCTCCAGGCCCTCCGCGGCCAGCGTCCGAAGCGCGTCGGCGAGGTTCTCGCGGTACTGCCGGCAGCCGCTGTACGAGGCGTAGGCGCTGGTCGCGAGGACGGCGATGCGCCGGTGCCCGTCGCGGACCATGTCCCGCAGGGTGTCGGTGAGGTACGGGGCCCAGTTGCGGTTGCCCCAGTACAGCGGCAGCTCCAGGCCGTGCTCGGCGAAGTCCTTGCGCAGCGCGTCGAGCAGCTCGCGGTTCTGCTCGTTGATCGGGCTGACCCCGCCGAACAGGAAGTAGTGCTGCCCGACCTCCTTGAGCCGCTCGGTGGGGATGCCCCGTCCGCGCGTGACGTTCTCCAGGAACGGCACGACGTCGTCCGGGCCCTCCGGGCCGCCGAAGGAGAGGAGCAACAGGGCGTCGTACGGGCGGGGATCAGGCTGTTCGGGCATGTACTCGATCCTGCCACCCGGCTCCCGCGGGCCGGAGACGGGTCCATGGCGTGTCGGGCCGGTCGGCGGGCGGATGCACCGTTTTCGGGCGGAGATCCGCGGGGGCCGCCCGCCGGGGCGGAGCGCGTAAGCTGTATCCGCCGCCTTCGTTCCTTACGGGAGACCCGTTGCCCAGCCCTTACCGCGCGATCTTCGACGCGCCAGGAACTCTCCGGTTCTCCGCGGCGGGACTGCTCGGCCGGATGCCGCTGGCGATGATGGGCATCGGCATCGTCACGATGATCTCCCAGCTCACCGGCCGCTACGGGCTGGCCGGCGCGCTGACCGCGACGGTCGCGCTCTCCGCCGCCGCGATCGGCCCGCAGATCTCGCGCCTCGTCGACCGGCACGGCCAGCGCCGCGTGCTGCGCCCGGCCACCCTGGTCTCGCTGAGCGCGGTCGCCGGGCTGCTGGTGTGCGCGCAGCAGGGGACGCCGGACTGGACGCTGTTCCTCTTCGCCGCGCTGATCGGCTGCGTGCCGAGCGTCGGGTCCATGGTGCGGGCCCGCTGGGCGGTGCTCTACCAGGACGACGCGCGCCGGCTGCACACGGCGTACTCGCTCGAGTCGGTCGTCGACGAGGTCTGCTTCATCTTCGGGCCGATCATCTCCATCGGCCTGTCCACCGCCTGGTTCCCGGAGGCGGGGCCGCTGCTCGCGGCCGGCTTCCTGGCCGTGGGCGTCTTCTGGCTGACCTCGCAGCGGGCCACCGAGCCCGTGCCGCACCCGCGCGAGCAGCACGGCGGCGGCTCGGTGCTCCGCTCGCCCGGACTGCAGGTGCTGGTCGCCGCGTTCGTCGCGACCGGCACGATCTTCGGCACGGTCGACGTGGTGACGGTCGCGTTCGCCGAGGAGCGGGGCCACAAGTCGCTGGCCGCCGTGGTGCTCTCGGTATACGCCCTCGGCTCCTGCCTCGCCGGCGCCGCCTTCGGCCTGCTGCACCTCACCGGTCCGCCCGCCCGCCGGTGGCTGCTCGGGCTGTGCGGCATGGCCGTGAGTATGATCCCCCTCCTACTGGTCGGGAACCTGTGGTTGCTGGCCGTGGCGCTGTTCTTCGCGGGTCTGTGCATCGCGCCCACCATGGTGACGACGATGGCCCTGGTCGAGCAGAACGTACCGCGCGCGAAGCTCACCGAGGGCATGACCTGGGTGAGCACCGGGCTCGCGGTCGGCATCGCGCTCGGCTCCTCCGTGGCCGGCTGGGTGATCGACGCGGCGGGGGCGGCAACGGGGTACGGGGTTGCGGCCGCCGCCGGAGCCGTCGCGGCCGCCGTCGGGTTCCTGGGCTACCGCCGGTTGCAGCGGCCGGCGCGGAGCGTGGAGGGGACCACCGATGGGCAAGGCAGCGAGCAGCACGTGGCGTAACTGGGCGGGCAACGTCTCCGCCCGTCCGGCCCGGCAGGTCACACCGGCCTCCGCGGCCGAGGCGGCCGAGGCCGTACGCCGCGCGGCCGAGGACGGGCTGCGGGTCAAGGCGATCGGCACCGGGCACTCCTTCACCGCGGTCGCGGCCACCGACGGGCTGCTGGTCCGGCCCGACCTGCTGACCGGCATCCGGGCGATCGACCGTACGGCGATGACCGTGACGGTGGAGGCCGGCACGCCGCTCAAGCGCCTGAACCTGGCCCTCGCCCGGGAGGGCCTGTCGCTGGCGAACATGGGCGACATCATGGAGCAGACGGTCGCCGGGGCGACCAGCACGGGCACGCACGGCACGGGCCGCGAGTCCGCGTCGCTCGCCGCGCAGATCGTCGGCCTGGAGCTGGTGACGGCGGACGGCTCGCTGCTGACGTGCTCGGCCGAGGAGAACGCGGATGTCTTCGCCGCGGCCCGGCTCGGTCTCGGCGCGCTCGGTCTGGTCACCGCGCTGACCTTCGCCGTGGAGCCGCTCTTCCTGCTGACCGCGCGGGAGGAGCCGATGAGCTTCGAGCGGGTCACCTCGGAGTTCGACGCGCTGCACGCGGAGAACGAGCACTTCGAGTTCTACTGGTTCCCGCACACGGGGAACTGCAACACCAAGCGCAACAACCGCAGCGCGGGACCCGAGGCGCCGGTCGGGCGCCTCAAGGGCCTCTTCGAGGACGAGTTCCTCTCCAACGGCGTCTTCCTGGCCGCATGTGCGGCGGGCCGTGCGGTCCCCGCCGTCGTCCCGCCGCTCGCCCGGGTATCCAGCCGGGCGCTGTCCGCGCGGACCTACACCGACATCCCCTACAAGGTGTTCACCAGCCCGCGCCGGGTCCGCTTCGTGGAGATGGAGTACGCGCTGCCGCGCGAGGCGCTGGTGGCGGCGCTGCGGGAGCTGCGGGCGACGGTCGACCGGTCGTCGCTGCGGGTCGGCTTCCCGGTCGAGGTGCGGACCGCGCCCGCCGACGACATCCCGCTGTCGACGGCGTCGGGCCGGGAGAGTGCGTACATCGCCGTCCACATGTACCGCGGCACCCCCTACCGGGAGTACTTCACCGCGGCCGAGCGCATCTTCACCGCGCACGGCGGCCGGCCGCACTGGGGCAAGGTGCACACCCGCGACGCGGCCTACCTCGCCGAGGCGTACCCCCGCTTCACCGAGTTCACCACCCTCCGCGACCGCCTCGACCCCACCCGCCTCTTCACCAACGACCACCTCCGCCGCATCCTCGGCGACTGACGGCGGCGGGCTGAGCAGGGGTAGCCCCCGGCTAGGGGCGGGGAGGCGCGCCGTCCGCCCCCGGCTGTGGGCAATCGTGCCGCAGGGCGGCACGGGTGGGCACAGCCCCACGTGCCCAGCGCAAGCGACCGCACCCCGCACCACCGTCGGCCCCTGCCCCGCAGGGGCGTTCGCGGCGAAGCCGCGGGTACAGGGCTCCGCCCGGCGGGCTCAAGCGCCGGCCGGGCTGGATGTGGCCGTTCAGCCCGCGTCCGGCGACGGGCCCGCATCGTTCTGCGCCCCGTCGCCGCTCGGCTCACCGCCCCCGTCCGACGGCTCCGGACTCGGCGCGGCCCCCTCGTCGCTCGGCGACGTGGACGGGCTCGGCGTGGGCTTCGCACCGTCGTCGTCCGGCGTGGACGGCTCGGCGGACGGCTGCCGGTCGCCCGGGGCGTCGGGACCCGCGGAGGAACCGGGCTCGGTGCCGCCCTCGTCCGCCGAGCCGTCCGAGGACGAGGACGGCGACGGGGACGCGGACCGCGAGGACGACGCGGCCGGGTCCTCGGGCGTGACCGGCGCCGGATCGCGCCCGCCCTCGTGCCCCCCGCGGAAGCTGTTGCCGACCGTCGTCCCCTTCCCGCCGCTGAGATCCCGCCCCGAGACCAGCTCGAACGCGGTGATGCCGAGCATCGCCACCGCGAACACCAGGACCGCCCCGAGCACGGACCGCCGCCACCCCCGCACCCGCGTCCCGTGCGTGGTCGCCTCGGTGAACTCCTCCGTGAGCCCGTCGTCCGGCACGAATCCGGAATACGGACGGCCCCCGTCCGGACGGGGCGGCCGGACGGCGCCGAGGACGCGCGTCGCGTCGTCGGGCAGCGGTCCGACGGACAGCGCCCGGGTCGCGTCCGGGTCCGCCCCCTCGGGCACGCGCTGGATCGCCTGGGTCCGCAGGTCCTCGGGCCACGGCGCGGCGACGGTCGGCGGCACGGCGTAGACGTCCGCGTCGCCCGGGACCCGCCGGACCGGCACCTGACGGGCCGGCATCTGACGCCCCTTCGGCTTCACCTGGACGGTGACGTCCCTGATCTGCTCGCCGGTCCGCTTGAAGAGGAACTGGAAGACCGTGCCACCGCAGGTGGCCACCACGCTGACGACGCCCGCGCCGATCACCGTGCCGTACACCCCGAGCGTCGAGGCGAGCACCGCCGCGGCGACCGCGGCCAGCGCACTGCCGGCGACCTGCGGCACGCTCAGGTCGAGCTGCCTGCGTGCCGGTTGCTCCTCCGCGCCCCCTCCCGCCCCGTCCTTCTCGGCCGTTTCCGTCCCGCTCCCGTACCTCTGCCGCATCTCCAGCCTCTGCCGCCGCTCGGTGACCTTCTTTCCCACCATGCACCAGAAAGCGACAAATGTGCGAAGCGGGTGGTTCCGCTTGCGGACGATCTGTGACGCGCGCCACTTTCGGGCGAACGCGCAGGGTGGCAACTCCCGTACACCGCGAGAACTTCGGCGGCGCGCCGGTCCACCCCGGTGGCCCGAATGGAGTACTGTGTCGAGCCCTGGAGCCCGCCCGAGCTGGTCACACCCGTGTCCGAAACCGGTCACCGTGCCACAGCGACGGCCCAGGCACACTGCCCGACACGCCGGGCAACTCGGCAAGGTTGTGGCAGGCTGCACCCGGGCAGGTCACACTCGACTAGCGGAAGAGCAGCGGCGCACGTGACGTCGGCAGGCACCACCCGGGAGGTCCCCATGCCCGAACTGCGTGTCGTGGCCGTCAGCAATGACGGGACACGGCTGGTGCTCAAGGCTGCCGACTCGACGGAGTACACCCTTCCGATCGACGAGCGGCTGCGCGCCGCCGTCCGCGGCGACCGCCCCCGGCTCGGACAGATCGAGATCGAGGTCGAGAGCCACCTCCGCCCCCGCGACATCCAGGCGCGTATACGGGCCGGCGCCTCCGCCGAGGAGGTCGCCTCGATGGCCGGCATCCCGGTCGACCGCGTCCGCCGCTTCGAGGGCCCCGTGCTCGCGGAGCGCGCCTTCATGGCCGAGCGGGCCCGCAAGACGCCGGTCCGCCGCCCCGGGGAGAACGCGGGACCGCAGCTGGGCGAGGCCGTGCAGGACCGGCTGATGATGCGCGGCGTCGAGAAGGACACCGTGCAGTGGGACTCCTGGCGCCGCGACGACGGCACCTGGGAGGTCCTCCTCGTCTACCGCGTCGCCGGCGAGCCGCACGCCGCGAGCTGGACGTACGACCCGCCGCGCCGCCTCGTGGCCGCGATCGACGACGAGGCGCGCGCGCTGATCGGCGAGGCCGACGACACCACCGTCGCCCCGGAGCCGAGCTTCCCGTTCGTGCCCCGGATCGCGCGGCTGCCGCGCGACCGGCCGCTGGACGGGCCGATCGACCGGGAGCGGCGCCCCGACCGGCTCGCCCCGCCGGCGCCGGAGCCTGCCGTGTCCGCCTCGTCGTCCGACGACGCGGTCGCGGCGGACGGCAGGGACTCCCTGACCAGCCTCCTGGAGGCGGTGCCCAGCTTCCGCGGCGACCTCGTCGTGCCCGAGCGGCCTCCGCTGCCCGCGGCGGAGACCCCCGTACCGCAGGTCCACGAGCTGGACGACGACGAGGAGGCCGAGGAGCCGCCGGCGGCGTCCGCCGGAGCCGGCTCGGCCTACGCCGACGTGCTGATGCCGCGGGCCGTGGCGGGACACCGCGACCGGCTCACCGGCACCACCGACCGGCAGGCGGAGGCGGACGGCGTCCGGCCCGGCCGCCGGGCGGCCGTGCCGAGCTGGGACGAGATCGTCTTCGGCACCCGGCGCAAGAAGAAGGAATAGCTGAAGCATGCGGAGGAGGGGCCCGCGGACGCGATCCTG
>NZ_JBHWZH010000209.1:0-7556 GCF_042728285.1 Streptomyces sp. NPDC060194
ACCGCCGGGCCCGCGCCCCACCGGAGCCGGCCCGGCGGTCGTGCGGGTCAGCACGGCTGCCGCCACACCCCGAGGTCGAGCCGCTTGCGCATCGAGCTGAACCCCCGCTCGCGCGCCTTTGGGCAGAACTCCCCGGTCTTCAGGGCGTACTCGACGTGCAGCACCGCCTTGCCCGCCTCGACGAACGGCATGAGCGCGTCGCACTCGTCGTACTGGGCGCACTGCTCGTTCACCGCGAAGTCGAAGTCGTCCACGAGTGCGGGGATCTGCGGCAGGTCGTTCTTGAGGCCGACGGACATGCCCCGTTCGTGGGCCAGTCGGGCGAGCATCCGGTTGTAGGCGAGCTGGTGGGCGGCGGTGAGCGGGAAGCCGGTGCGGTGCAGGTAGCCGTCCATGAGGTCCGGCTCCACGGCGTCGAACCCGCGGTCGCGGCACATGTCGAAGCGCTTCTCCATCAGCGGTTCGAGGACGTCGATCCGCCGGATGTCGAGCCACCGCTCCCCCGGCCAGCCGTTGGAGCGGCCGAGGACCCGCTTCGGGAAGGCCGCGCGGTCGGGGCGGAAGTCCTCCCAGGCGCCGGCGTTGAGGTAGCAGATGACCTTCCGGCCGTCGCGGTGCAGCCGCCGGACGTCGGCCGCGCTGTTCTCGAACCCGTCGATGTCGTAGACGGGCACGTCGACGCGCGGGTCCGCCCGGCCGTCGAGCTGCCACTGCCAGGCCGTGCCGGCGGCCGGGCGCCAGCGGCGGTCCTCGCTCGGGCGCGGGTCGGGCGCGCTCGCGGTCGGGCGCGGGTCGGGCGGGGCGGTGGTGGAGCAGGCGGTGAGCAGGGTGAGGGCGAGGACGGCGAGCAGGTGGCGCAGGCGGATCACGGTGTCTTCCGGTGCAGGGCGGGCGGCAGCAGGGCGTAGGGGTTCGGGCCGTGGCCGGGGACGGCGCAGTGGACGGCCGCGCGGCGCAGGGCGGCGGTGCGGGCGGCGAGCCCGCAGCGGCTCGGCGGGACGCCGTGGATCAGGTGGCAGAACTTCTCCGGCGGGTGGTCGGCGGTCCAGGGCGGCGGGCCGGGCGCGTCGGCGTACGTGGGCCAGTCGCCCTCGAACGTCACCAGGAGGTCGGCGACGGCCGCGTAGCCGGGGGCGGGGTGCACACCGGGGTTGAGCACGACCGTGCGGCAGCCGCGGGCGCGGGCGGCCCTGGCGAGCCGGCGGTAGTGCCGCAGTCCGGAGGCGTCGGAGGCGGCCTGGTCGAAGAAGCAGCCGTCGGTGGCGTACCAGTCGGCGTACCGGTCGAGGTCGGCGGCGACCTGCCGGTGGGGGCGGCGGCCGTAGTCGGTGTCGACGTAGCCGAGCAGCCGGACGCCGGCCGCCCGCAGTGCGGCGGCTGCGGCGACGTAGGGCGGGTCGGGGGCGGGGCCCGGACCGTCGGCGACGTTGAGGACCACGCTGTGGAGCAGGTCGGCGTGGTCGGCGAGCGACCGCCAGGCGTCCGGGTCGGTGGCCGGGTGGACGTACATGGGGACGAGCAGCCGGGGGTTCACACGGACGCCGGGGCCGTCGCGTGCCAGAGGTCGGCGAGGGAGGCGGCGAGCGGGCGGCGCGGCTCCCAGCCGAGCGCCGTGCGCGCGGCCCTGATGTCGGCGCACTGCCAGGAGACCGTGCCGGAGCGGGCGGAGCCCTGTCCGGTCTCGGCGATCCGGCCGCGGAAGCCGGCGGCGGCCGCGAGTCCGGTCGCGATCTCGCGGACGACGGTCGCCCGGCCGCTGCCGATGTTGAGCACCGGCGGCAGCGGGCCCTCGGCGCGTACGGCCAGGACGACCGCCTCGGCGACGTCCCGGGCGTCGACGAGGTCGCGGTGGGCGGACAGGTCGCCCGTCTCGATCGTCCCGTCGGACGGGGTGCGGCGCAGCTCGGTGACGAGCCGGCCGGGCAGGCCGGTGGCGGGCGCACCGGGCCCGACGGGGTTGAAGACCCGCAGCACGACGGCGTCGAGGCCGGAGGCGGTGACGGCCGCCGTGCCGGCGAGCTTGGTCGCGCCGTAGGGGCCCTGCGGGCGGGTGGGGGCGTCCTCGGTGACGGGGGCGCCGGGAGCGGTGGGCCCGTACTCGGCCGCCGAGCCCAGGTGGACGAGGCGGGCGGCGGGGGCGGCCGCGGCGAGCGCCTCGCAGAGCGCGGCAGGTCCGCGTGCGTTGACGTCGGTGAGCCGCACGGCCGAACCGGCCGTCAGGCCCGCGCAGTTGACGACGGCGGCGGGAGCCGCGGCGCGCAGCGAGGCGGCCAGCTCGGCGGGGTCGGCCGTGAGGTCGATCCCCACGTCGTCGGCCGGCGAGCGGCCGCCGGCGAGCAGCCGCACGCCCGGCAGGGCGCGCAGCTGCTCGGCGACGTGGCCGCCCAGGAATCCGGTGGAGCCCAGGACGAGAACGCGCATGGGAGGGTCAGGCACCCTTCAGGAGCATGGAGCGGTAGGTGGTGAACTCGGCGTTGGCCCGGTCGTAGTCGTCGGGGCGGCCGATGTCGAGCCAGTAGCCGTCGAAGTCGTAGGCGTGCGGCGGGGTGTCGGCCTTCAGCAGGTCCAGCATCAGCTCGTCGAAGCCGAGCGGGAGGCCGGGGGTGTACGGGGCCAGGGTGTCGCGGATGAGGCCGTAGACGCCCATGGACACGCGGTAGTCCATGGTGGGCTTCTCCGCGAAGCCGACGATCCGGCCCTCGTCGGTGGTGAGGACGCCGAAGTCGATGGCGACCTTGCGGGCGTAGGTGGCGACCGTGAGCGGGGCGCCGGAGGCGGTGTGCTGCCGCAGGACGTCGCTGTAGTCGAGGTCGGTGAGGATGTCGCCGTTCATGACGAGGAAGTGCTCGGGCAGCCGGTCCATCATGGTCAGCAGGGGGCCCATGGTGCCCAGCGGGCTGTCCTCGGTGGAGTAGCCGACGCGCAGGCCCCAGCGCGCGCCGTTGCCGACGTAGGCGCGGATGATGTGGCCGAGGTGGCCGATGGCGATGGTGCAGCTGGTGAATCCGGCGTCGGCGAGCTGGCGGAGCACGATCTCCAGGATGGCGTGCTGGTCGCCGATCGGGACCAGCGGCTTGGGCAGCGCGGTGGTGTACGGCCGCAGCCGGACGCCCTTGCCTCCGGCCAGGATCACTGCGTGCATGAGGACTCCCGTGGTGTCGTTGCGGTGGGTGGTACCGGGCGGACGCGCGTCAGATGTTGTAGATGCCGGTCTTGTAGCGGGCGAGGTTCGCCGGGTCGCGGAAGAAGTCGATGGTGTGGCCGAGGCCGGTCTCCAGGTCGTGCTCGGGGCGCCAGCCGGTGGCCTCGCGGAGCCGGGTGGCGTCGGCGACCAGCCGCATGACCTCGGAGGCCGGCGGGCGCAGCCGCTGCCCGTCCTCGCGGACGGCGAGGTCGGCGTCCATCAACTTGCCGATGAGGGTGGTCAGTTCGCCGACGGAGATCTCCCCTCCGGTGCCGGCGTTGAAGGTGCGCCCCACCACCTTCTCCGCCGGGGCGGTCCCCGCGGCGAGGAAGGCGCGGGCGGTGTCCTTCACGTACAGGAAGTCGCGGGTGGGCCTCAGGTCCCCGAGGGTGATGGTCCGCTCCCCCGCGGCGACCTGCCCGATGACGGTCGGGATGACCGCGCGCATCGACTGCCGGGGGCCGAAGGTGTTGAACGGCCGCAGGGTGACGACGGGGGTGGCGAAGCTGGCGTGGTAGGAGTCGGCGAGCCGGTCGCCGCCGGCCTTCGAGGCGGCGTACGGGGACTGGGTGTTGATGGGGTGGTCCTCGGTGATCGGCACGGTCTGCGCGGTGCCGTAGGTCTCGCTGGTGGAGGTGTGGACGAGCCGCGGGATGCCCTGCCGGCGGACGGCCTCCAGGACGTTGAGGGTGCCGGTCACGTTGGTGTCCACGTAGCTGTGCGGCGCCTGGTAGGAGTACGGGATCGCGATGAGCGCGGCCAGGTGGTAGACGGCCTCGGCCCCGTCGGTGAGCTGGTTGACGGAGCCGGGGTCGCGGACGTCGCCGAGGACGATCTCGACCTGGTCGAGGACGTCGGGGGCGAGCGTCTCCAGCCAGCCGTAGGACGAGAAGGAGTTGTACTGGGCCATGGCCCGGACCCGGTGGCCCCGGGCGACGAGCAGTTCGGTGAGGTGGGAGCCGATGAATCCCTCGGCGCCGGTGACGGCGACGAGCGCGGGCGTGGACGGCATGGGGCTGCTCCTGTCGGTGGGAGGGGTGGGGCGGCGGCGCTGTTCAGCGGTGGGCGGTGGGCCGGCCGAGGAGGTGGCACGCGGCGCCGGCGAGGACGGCGGCGGCGAGCCAGCAGAGCAGTTGCGCGGGGCCCGGTGGCATCCCGGCGAGCGGCGCGGCGGCGACGGCGGCCGCGGTGAGCAGGCAGACGGCGGCCGGCAGCCAGGCGAGCGAGAACGCCTGGAGCAGCAGGGCCAGCCAGAGCAGCGCGCCGAGTCCGAGCAGTGGGGCGGGCGCGGTGCCGGCCAGCAGCGACCCCGCGGCGAGCAGGGCGAGGTAGCAGGCGAGGCAGCACGCCAGCGCGCCGGCGGCCCGGGCCGTGAAGCGGCGCGGTTCCGTCGCCGCGCGGAGCGCCCGCAGGGCGAGTGAGCGGTAGCGGTAGAGCAGCCACTCGGCCGCGCCCATGCTGAGGGTGAGGACGATGACGGAGCGCGGCGAGAGCGCCCCGGCGGTGGCGGCGAGCACCCCGGCGGCCAGCCCGAACAGGCCGTACGGAACCGAGCCGGCCAGCCGCGGACGTACGGCGCCCGCCACCGTCCCCGTGCTCAGCGCGCGGCGGACGGCGTGGGCGGCGACGCCGCAGGCGAGCGCGAGGGTGCCGAGCAGGAGCGCGACGGCGAGGGCGGTGGGCAGCGGCCCGAGGAGGGTCGCGGCCGCGCCGAGCGCGAGGGGCAGCAGGGTGCCGAGCAGGGCGCGTTCGCGGCCGAGGACGAGCAGGACGCTCGCCGCGGCCAGGTAGCAGGACTGGCCGGCCGCGAAGGCGGCGCCGCCGCCCCAGCCGGTGAGCGTCGTCGCGACGGCGGTCGCGGCGAGGGCGCCCGCCGGGGCGCCGAGCGCGAGCGTCCGGCCGGCTCCCGCGCCGCCCTCGGCGGCCAGGCGCACGTGGGCGCGGTGGCTGAGCCCCTGGTTCCAGGCCCAGGCGAACAGCGCGGCGGCGACCAGGCCGGTGAGGGCCGCGCGGCCCTGCCAGAGGCCGGCCCCGACGACGTAGGCGAGGCCGGGGAGGGCGAAGACGAGGCCGCGCAGGGCGCAGCGGACGTGGTCGGCCTTCCACGGGTCGGGCGGGGGCGGGGGCTCGGGGTAGTGGCGGGGGACGAGGGCGTGGAGGTCCTCGGCGAGGGTGAACAGGTCGGGGCGGCCGTACCGGGCGGTGATCTGCTCGCCGGTCAGGCCGTCGGACTCCAGGAGCGCGGCCACCTCGTAGGGGTGGACGGCGGAGGAGACCTGTTCGACGAGGCGCTCGGCCAGTTCGTCGAGGGGGTCCTCGGCCCAGGCGGGCCGGGTCCGGGCGGCCTCCTCGCCGCGCGGGCGGGGCACCCGGGCGCGGGGCGGCTCGGGCAGGGCGTCGCCCTCGCCCTGGACCAGGCGCAGCGGTCCGCTCACGCGAGGGCCTCCTCGGCGGGCCGGAGCGCGGCGTCGGAGGCGGCGCTCAGGCCGATGCCCTCGATGACGGTCTCGATGGTGTCGGAGGTCCCGCGGTGCCGGGCCGTCCCGATCCCGGTCCTGGCGCCGAGCTCCGCGTAGATCTCGCGGAAGGTGTCGACGGTCTGCCGCAGGGTGAACTGCTCGATGACCCGCAGCCGCGCCCGCTCCCCCATCGACGCCCGCCGCCCGGGGTCGCGCAGCAGTTCCACCGCGGCCCGCGCCATGGCCTCCGGTTCGCGCGGGGGCACCACGAGGCCGCTGTCCCCGACGGCCTCGCGTACCCCGCCCACGTCGGTGGAGACCGTGGCGCGCCCGCAGGACATCGCCTCGATCAGGGTGAAGGGGAAGCCCTCGCTGATGCTGGAGAGCATGACGACGTTGCCGGCCGCGTAGGCGTCCTTGATGTCGTCGACCCGGCCCTCGAAGGTGACCCGGTCGCCGTGGCCGAGGTCGGCGGCGAGCTTCTCGCACCGCTCCCGGTACGCCTCGCCGCCTCGCGGGGTGCCGCCGAAGAGCCGCAGCCGCGCCTCCGGGACCTCCCCGCGGACCAGCGCGAAGGCCCGCACGAGGGTCTCCAGGTCCTTGATCGGGTCCACCCGGCCGGCCCAGCTGAGGGTGGGCGTCGCCGGTTCGGGTCCGGCGTGCGGGAAGGCGGCGGGGTCGACGCCGTTGTAGACGGTGCGGATGAGGGCGGGGTCGGCGCCGCCGCGCTCCTCCCAGAGCCGGTTGTAGCGGTTGCCCGGGGTCACCAGGGCGGCGACCCGGTAGGTCTCCTCGGCGAGCAGCCGGAAGAAGCCGAGGAGCAGCGCCTTGACCGGCCAGCGGTAGGGGCCGGTGCGGTAGCCGAGGTATCGCTCGCGCAGGTAGACGCCGTGCTCGGTGAGCAGCAGCGGCACCCCGTGCAGGTCGTGCGCGACGAGACCGGGCAGGACGGCGATCCCGCCGCTGACGGCGTGCGCCACGCCGTGCTCGGGTGGGCGCGCGGCCAGCGGGCGCAGCGCGTGTTCGAGCAGGTCGGTGGCGGTGAGCGCGTCGTGCAGGGTGGGGCGGGCGGCGGCGACCGCGAGGTCGGGGCGGTTCCACACCCGGACCAGGACGCGGGTGGCCCGGTCGGTGCGCAGTGCGGGGCCGAGCGCGCCGTCGCGGGCGTGCCGGGCGAGTTCGAGGAGCGCGGGGCCGAAGTGCGGCTCGGCCGCGGGGTCGAGGAGCGCCGTCAGGAACGTCTCGTAGGTGTCGAGCAGCGTCCGCAGCCGACGGCCGCGCAGGGCCCGGCCGGCCGGGGTCGGCCCCCAGGTGGGCACGGTGACGGGCTCGGCGACGTGCGGCGGGAGGTCCCAGGCCAGGGTCTCGCGCCCGGTGCCGGTCACGGCGATGACGCGGAAGTCGACGTCCGGCATGCCCCGGACGAGCTGGTCGCACCAGACGCTGACGCCGCCGTGGCTGTGCGGGTAGGTGCCCTCGGTCAGCAGGGTGACCGGCGGGGCGCCGGTTCGGGGCGGGTGAAGGGTCTCGGCCATGCGGTTGCTGCTCCCCCTGTGGTGTGTGACGGACCGGGCCGCGCTGTGCTTCGGTCGGGCTCTGCTGACGGGCGTGCCGGGCGTGCGGATGCGAGCGGGCGTGTGCGGGGTGTGCTGGGCGTGCGGCTGCGGACGTGCGGCGTGCCCGGTGCCGTGCATGCGCTGTGCTGCTGGGCGTCTGCCGTGCGGGTCGTGCGCCGGCGGTCGTGCACCGCCGCGGTCGCGTGCGTCGCGCTCGTCCACCGCTGCGGTCGTGCCCCCGCTTCGGCTTCGCGCCGCCGCGTCGGCTTCGCGCCGCCGCGTCGGCTTCGCGCCGCCGGGGCGCGTCGGTCCGCTGTCCCCCCGCGCCCGGCAGCGCACCGCCGGACGGCCCCGGCG
>NZ_JBHWZH010000210.1:0-7334 GCF_042728285.1 Streptomyces sp. NPDC060194
GGTCACCGGGCCGCGCGGCGCATCGGAAGGTGCGGCCGGAACAGGTCAGTTGACCTTGATCTCGTTGAACACCGGGACGCTGAACGGGTTGAGCTCGACGTTCGAGATGTTCTCGCTGTAGCCGGCGCTGCCGTTCTGGTACCAGAGCGGGATCGCGCCCATGTCGTCCCGCAGCACCTTCTCGGCCTGCTGGAACTTCTTGACCGCCTCGGCGGTGTCCGACTCGGCGTTGGCCTCGTCGACCAGCTTGTCGAACTCCTTGTTCGTGTACTTGCCGTCGTTGGACGAGGCGTTGGTGTAGTACAGCGGCTGCAGGAAGTTCTGGATCAGCGGGTAGTCCATCTGCCAGCCCGCCCGGAAGGGGCCGGTCATCTTGTCGTCCGTGATCTTGTTGCGGTAGTCGGCGAAGGTGCCGGTGGGGTCGCCGACGCAGGCGTTGTCGTCGTCGAGCGCGTTGTTGATGCTGTTGCAGACGGCGTCGACCCACTCCTTGTGGCTGCCCGTGTCGGCGTTGTAGCCGATCTTCACCTGGCCGCCGGGGATGCCGCCGCCGTCCTCGACCAGCTTCTTCGCCGCGGCGGCGTCGTAGTCGCACAGCTCGCCGCAGAGCTCGGCGTCGTAGCCGCCCTCCTCGCCGAGGACGGGGGAGGTCCAGTCCCCGGCCGGGGTGCGGGTGTCCTGGAAGATGGTCTTGGTGATCTGCTCGCGGTTGATGGCGCGGGAGAGGCCCTGGCGGACCTTCTTCGCGTCCTCGGTGTTCCACTCCTCGCGGTAGAAGGGGAAGGCGAGGGTCTGGATGATGCCGGCGGGGGTGTTGAGGTACCGGTCGCCGAGGTCCTGCTCCACGTTGGAGAGCTGCGAGGCCGGCACGTCGTCGACCAGGTCGAGGTTGTTCGCGATCAGGTCGGTGTACGCGGTGTTGTTGTCCGTGTAGACCTTGAGGTCGACGCCCTCGTTCTGCGCCTTGTCGGGGCCCGGGTACTCGGCCCACTTCCGAAGGGACATCTGCGAGCCCTTCTGGTACGAGTCGACCGTGTACGGGCCGTTGCCGATCGGCTTGTCCAGCCAGGCCTGCTTGTCGTCGAAGAACGCCTTCGGCAGCGGTGCGAAGGCGGCGTAGCCGAGGGTCTCGGGCCAGGTGGAGAACTTCTGGGTGAGCTTGACGGTGAAGGTGCGGTCGCCGGTGACCTTCAGGCCGGACATCGTCTTCGCCTTGGCGTCGCCGGACTCCGGGTGGACCTCGTCGTAGCCCTCGATCTGGCCGAAGAAGTACGCGTTCTGCTGCGCGTTGTCGATGAGCGCGCCGTAGTTCCAGGCGTCGACGAAGGACTTCGCGGTGACCTTCTCGCCGTTGGAGAAGGTCCAGCCGTCCTTGACCGTGATGGTGAAGTTGGTCGAGTCGGAGGTCTCGATGCTCTCCGCGAGCTCGTCCTTCGCCTCGCCGGTCTTGGGGTCGTAACGCTTGAGACCGCGGAAGATCATGTCGAGGACCTTGCCGCCCTGGACCTCGTTGGTGTTCGCCGGCTCCAGCGGGTTCTGCGGGTCGCCCCACGACGCGCGGACCACGCCGTCGCCTCCCCCGCCGCCGCCGCTGTCGTCCCCGCCGCAGGCGGTCGCGGCCAGGGCGACGGCCACCGCGCAAGCGGTCCACTTGGCGTGCGTGGCTCCACGCATGGAGTTCCTCCTTCGGTCCCGAGACTCACTTAGGACCGAATATCGCCCCATACGGGACGTATCGCACGCTTATGTACGACCAGAGGGAGGAACCGTCCCCCGCCCGGCGGCACCGGCCGTCAGCCGTGGACGGGGAACACCGCCTCCCAGGTGTCGACGGCGAAGTGGGTGCGCATGCCGTGGGCCTCGTAGAGGCGGAGCGGGTTGGTCTCGTTGGAGGTGTCGACGCCGAGACCCATGACGGTGCGGCCGCGGGCGGCGAACTCGGCGAAGGCGTGGCGCAGGAGGAACCCGCCGACGCCCCGGCCGCGGGCCTCGCGGACGGTGCCGAGGCTGCTGACCCATCCCATGGCGCTGCGGTCGTCGCGCGCGACGAGGACGCCGACGTCCTCGGGGCCGTGGCCGAGGTCGAGGGTGGCGATCGTGACCAGCTTCCAGTCGATCAGCTCCGGGTCGAGGTCGGCGAGCCACTGCTCGTACGTCCGCGGGTGGTGGCCGTGGTGCTCGGCGAAGGTGGTCGACCACAGCGCGTGGGCGCGGCGGCGGTCGGCCTCGGCGGTGCAGTCGCGGAGCGTGAGGCCGGGCGGCGGGGCGGGGCGCTCGGCACTGGTGACGTCCCTGGTGAGGACGTTGTAGCGGCGGACGGTGCGCCAGCCGCGCGGCGGAAGGTGGGCGGCCACGTCGAAGGTGGCCTTGTGGGCGTTGTAGTAGAGGTGCGCGACGGCCCGCTCGGCGCCGTTCCCGCGCGCCTTGTCGATCGCGCGGGCCTCCAGGAGGCCGAGGAGCTGGTGGCCCGCGCCCTCGTGGCCGGGGCGGACGTAGTGGTCGACGTTGATGTCCTCGGCGCCGGAGTCGTCCCAGAGGTTGCCGTAGGCGGCGAGGGTGCCGTCGGGGGCGTGGAGCAGCCAGGAGTTGTGCGGGAGGTCCGCCTCGGGGTGCTTCAGGTCGGACTCGACGGTGCTGAGGTCGGTCTCGCTGCGGCCTACCTCGAACTCGTCGATCAGGGCGAGGAGGCCGTGGATCTCGGGGGCGTCGGCGAGGGTGGCGGGGCGGACGGCGTAGGGAGCGGGCATGGGGTTCAGGATCGGCGCGCGAGCGGGGGGACGGCAACCGAATTCGGGGGGCGCGGTCCGCGGTGCGTGCGGCGCGGGGCTCAGCCGATGAGGCGCATCGACGCGGCGGTGCGGACGGCGGTGCCGCCCCGGCGCTCGACGCGCCAGATCGCGGCGCCGGGGGTCCTCGCGACGGCGTCCTGGAGTCGGCCGTCCACGAAGAGTGCCGCCGCACCGTCGTCCACCGCCCAGCCTGCGGGGAGGGCGCCGGAGGTGATCGCGCGGGCGTAGGCGGGGGCGCGGTCGGGCTCGGAGTCGTAGTGGGGGCGTGCGCGGGGGCCTTGGGCGGCCTGCAACGAGGGGCCGCGGCTCCGCCGCGAGTGCACGGGCTGCGCCCGCGCGGCCTCAAACGCCGGCCGGGCTGGAGTTTTTCGGGCCACCGCTCGCCGGCAGGACCGACATCGGGACCCCCGCTGTGGGCAAACGTGCCGCAGGGCGGCACGGGTGGGCACAGCCCCCGAGTGGCCGCGCCCAGCGACCACCCCGGCCCACCCCGGTCGGCGCCGGGAGCGCGCCGCGCAATGATCGGCCGCACCACCTCTGCGCGCGTCGCCGCTGGCCGTGGGGAGGAAGCAGACCTTCGGCCGGGGGCGGCCGGTCATCGCCAGCACCCAGTCGTCCAGGACGGTGTCGTCGTCCGTGGAGAAGCCGCCGCCGAGCATGACGATGCGTCCCATGCGTGCCCCCTGGTCGCGGGGCCTTCCCCGGGCCCCTGGTCCCGACCCTAGCCATCCGCGCGCTGCACGACCCGCCTTTTGTTCCGGGGCTCCGCCCCGGACCCCGGCGGGGGCTTCGCCCCGGACATCGCCCCCCGGCCACCCCTTCCCCAAGTCCCTCGGGCGGGCGCCGCTCCGCCTGCCGGCGGGATACCGGGCTCCGCCCGGTGGCCTCAAACTTCCCCAAGCTCTCGGCTTCGCTCGAGCAGGGGAGACCCCATCGCCGGGCTGATCCTTTTGGGCGGCTCGCGCCGAGCTTCGTGCGGCTCGCGCCGCGTCCTGAGCAGCTCGCGCCGAGTTTCGTGCGGCTCGCGCCGCGATCGTGCCGCTCGGTGGCGATACGGGGCACCGCACCCGTCTCGCCCGCCGGACGCAGCGCAGCGACCGCACGCGGCCACCCGGAGCACCGTCGCAGTCGCGAACGATGGAGATGTCCGCTGAATGAGACGGAATCAGGTGTTCCGCGTCACAGAGGAGGGGTGGGAGCAGGGCTTACATAGGAACAGAAGCGGACATTTGCCGCCATACGACATGTACGCCGCAGCTGAGGCGTCTTTACGGGACCAACACAACTCCGCGCCTTCGTTTAGGTGGTCCGCACCGGCCCGACGCGCTCGAATCCATGCTCATCAACCGCCCGTCCAGCAGCGAAACGGAGCAGATCGGTCATCTCCCCACGGAAGGTGAGGCGTTGACCAAAGGCCCAGGGGTGGGGATACGATCCGCTCGCAGCGATCAGCGTCCGATTATCGGAGTGGTCGCCGCACTCCTCACCACCATCCCGTACCTGTGTTTGCAACAGGTGTCCTCCACACGGGGCAGGAGCACCACCGCATGACCAGCACCACCACGGCGGAGACCGCCTCCCCGACGACCACGCCGACCCCGGCCGGCGTGCCCGCGGGGGTGAAGGGCTCGGAGAGCCGTTCGCCGTCGCGCCTCGCGTGGCTGCGCTTCAAGCGCGACAGGACGGGCGTCGTCTCGGCCGTCATCGTGATCGCGTTCTTCGTGGTCGCCCTAGCCGCCCCGCTGATCGCCAAGGTCTACGGGAAGAACCCGTACGAGACGTACGGGCAGAACATCCCCGGGCTGCTGAACGACTTCGGGTACCCCGCGCTGCCGAACGGCGGGATGAGCTCGGAGTACTGGTTCGGCATCGAGCCGACGCTCGGCCGGGACGTGTTCACGTTCCTGCTCTACGGCATCCGCACCTCGCTGATGATCGCCGCGGCGACGACGCTGCTCGTGACCCTGATCGGGGTCGTCGTCGGGGTGACCGCCGGGTACCTCGGCGGGAAGACGGACTACCTGGTCGGCCGGATCATCGACATCCTGCTCTCGTTCCCGTCGACGCTCTTCTTCATCGCGTTCATGCCGGTCGTGTACGGCCTGTTCGTCGCACCGAACGAGGAGATCCCGACGGCGCTCCGGGCGGTCTGCCTGGTGCTCGTGCTCACCGCGTTCGGCTGGGCGTCGATCGCCCGGCTGCTGCGGGGGCAGGTGCTCTCGCTCCGGGAGCGGGAGTTCGTCGAGGCGGCGAAGGTGACGGGCGCGTCCCGCGCGCACATCGTGTTCCGCGAGCTGCTGCCGAACCTGTGGACGCCGATCCTGATCCAGGCCACCCTCGCGCTGCCGGCGTTCGTCACCGCCGAGGCCGGGCTCGCCTTCCTCGGGGTGGGCATCCAGGACCCGACGCCCGACTGGGGCGTGATGATCCAGCGCGGAGCGTCCTTCTACACCGACGACTTCACGTTCATGCTCTTCCCCGGCCTCGCGATGGTGATCTTCGTCCTGGCCTTCAACCTGCTCGGCGACTCCGTACGGGACGCGCTCGACCCCAAGTCGAAGCGCTGAACCCGCTCCGAGCCCCTCGATCCACACCCCCCTCGTCCCACCCTTCTCCACCTAGGCAGGTTCGCCATGGCTTTTTCGCGTAGGAACTTCCTGATCGCCACCGGTGTCGCGGCCGGTTCGGCCACCGTGCTCAGCGCATGCGGCAGCGGGAACGCGGGCGGTGGCGCCGGGTCCACCGGCAAGACCAAGACCGTCTCCGACGGCAAGGCGGCCGCCTTCACCGTCGGCACCAAGGCCGACTCCGTCGGCCCCGCCCCGGAGGTCAAGGGCGCGGTCCGCGGCGGCACGATCTTCACGCTGGACCGGGACGACTTCTCGCACCTGGACCCGCAGCAGATCTACTACGCGTACACCCAGGCCGGCACCATCCTGATCCACCGCGGTCTGACCGGCTACAAGTCGGACGCGAAGGACAACGTCGTCCTGGTCGGCGACCTCGCCACCGACGCGGGCACCATGAAGGACGGCGGCAAGACCTGGTCCTTCACCCTGAAGGACGGCCTGAAGTGGCAGGACGGCTCGGAGCTGACCGCCGAGGACGTCAAGTGGACGATCGAGCGCTCCTTCGCCCCGTTCATCACCCAGGGCCCCCGCTACGTCCAGGACTTCCTGGAGGGCGCCGAGGGTTACAAGGGCCCCTACGACGGCAAGCGGCTCGACTCCGTCGAGGTCTCCGGGAAGACGATCACCTTCCGCCTGAAGGAGGCCCGCCCGGACTTCAACTTCACCCTGGCGATGGCCGGCTACGGCATCGTGTCGAAGAAGAACGACACCAAGCAGAAGTACGACAAGAAGCCGTTCGCCTGCGGTCCGTACATGATCGAGTCGCGGGTCACCGACAAGTCGATGACGCTGGTCCGCAACCCGCACTGGGACGCGAAGACCGACCCGATCCGCAACGACTACCCGGACAAGTACACCTTCCGCTTCGGCTTCCAGGCGCTGGCCTCCACCGACCGCTACATCGCGGACTCGGGCGACGACCAGTACTCGATGTCGATCCTCAACGTCGTCGCCACCGAGCGCGTCCAGAAGGTCCTCGGCACCCCCGCGCTCAAGGAGCGCGTCATCGAGCACCTGGGCGCCGGCGCGTACTACTGGGCGGTCAACACCAAGCGTGTCACCGACGTCGAGGTCCGGCGCGCGCTGATCGAGGCGTGGCCGAACCAGCAGTCGCAGACGGTCCGCGGCGGCAAGACGCAGTCCGAGATCGCCACCACGCTGATGAGCCCGCTCTCCGCGGGTCGTGAGGACTTCGACCTCTACGGCAAGCGGAAGAAGCCGTCCGGTGACCCGGCGGCGGCGAAGGCGCGGCTGAAGAAGGCGGGCAAGCTGGGGCAGAAGATCGTCTTCGCGTTCCCGCAGACCGAGACGAACGTCAAGAACGCGGTCGTCGTCCGCAAGGCGCTGGCCGCGGCGGGCTTCGAGCCGGTCGCCAAGGCGATCGACTCGACGACGTTCTACGACGAGATCGGGAAGCTGGACAACGAGTTCGACGTCATGGCGGCGGGCTGGGTGCCGGACTGGTCGACGGGCTACACCGTCTTCCAGCCGACGTTCGAGTCGCACGCGGTGGTCGAGGGCGGGGTCAACTGGTCCCAGCTGAAGGACAAGACGGTCGACAAGGCGATCGCGAACGCGGACTCGATCACCGACCCGGCCGAGGCGGGGAAGGCATGGGCCGCGGTCGACCGGATGCTGGTCGACAAGGCGGTCGCGATCCCGGACTACTTCCCGATCCGGAACTACATGCACGGGTCGAAGGTCGGAAACCCGGTGTACGACGTCGGTTACGACTGCGCGGCGCTGCACAAGGCCTACGCGAAGAAGTAGTCCCCTCCGGGGCGGGGTGGCCGGGTTCTCCCGGCCGCCCCCGCCCCCGCGGGTGGGGTCCCGCTCCGCGGGGTTCTCCCCCACCCGCCCCTTCCCCCAGTCCCTCGCCGGGCGGCTTCGCGCCTCGCGGCGCGAGGGCCTTGGG
>NZ_JBHWZH010000211.1:0-7266 GCF_042728285.1 Streptomyces sp. NPDC060194
TCCCCTGCTCGAGCGAAGCCGAGAGCTCGGGGAAGGGTGGGCACAGCCCCACGTGCCCAGCGCAAGCGACCGCACCCCGCACCACGGTCGGCCCCCCCGCCCCGCAGGGGCGCGCTACCGGCCGCAGGCCGGACACGGGTGTGCCCCGGCCGGAACCGCAGGGTTCCGCCGGGGCACGACGCGCACACGGACTACTCCGCGAGCACCGCCTCCGCATCCAACGTCGCACCGACCGCCTGGATCACCGAGGCGATCTTGAACGCCTCCTGGATCGTCTCGCGGTCGACCCCCGCCTTGCGCAGGACCTGCTCGTGCGAGTCGAGGCACATCCCGCACCCGTTGATCGCGGAGACCGCCAGCGACCACAGCTCGAAGTCGACCTTCTCGACCCCGGGGTTGCCGATGACGTTCATCCGCAGACCCGCGCGCAGGTTCCCGTACTCCGGGTCGGAGAGCAGGTGCCGGGTCCGGTAGTACACGTTGTTCATCGCCATGATCGCCGCGGCGGACTTGGCGGCCGTGTACGCCTCCGGCGACAGCTTCGCCTTCGCCTCGGGCTCCAGCTCCCGCAGCACCCGCGCCGAGCGGGACGCGATCGCGGTGGCGAGCACCGTGCCCCACAGCTGCTGGGCCGGCAGGTCACTGTTCCCGATCACCGAACCGAGGTTCAGCTTCAGGTCCTTCGCGTAGTCCGGGACCGCGGACTTCAGGTCATCCAGCGACATCCCGGATCACTCCCCGGCCAGCAGCGCGACCGGGTCCAGGGTCTCGTCGCCCTTGGACCAGTTGCACGGGCACAGCTCGTCTGTCTGCAGGGCGTCCAGGACCCGCAGGACCTCCTTCGGGTTCCGGCCCACCGAACCCGCGGTCACCATCGAGAACTGGATCTCGTTGTTCTGGTCCACGATGAACACGGCGCGCTTGGCGTACCCGTCCTCGCCCTCGATGCCCAGGTCCCGCATCAGCTCGTGCTTCGGGTCGGCCATCATCGGGAACGGCAGGTCGGTCAGGTCCGGGTGGTCCTTGCGCCAGGCGTGGTGCACGAACTCGGAGTCGCCGGAGAAGCCGAGGACCTGCGCGTCACGGTCGGCGAACTCCTCGTTCAGCTTGCCGAACGCGGCGATCTCCGTCGGACACACGAACGTGAAGTCCTTGGGCCACGCGAAGACGACCTTCCACTTGCCCTCGTAGGTCTTGTGGTCGATCTGGGCGAACTCCTTGCCGCTCTCCAGCGAGACGCAGGCGGCCAGGTCGAACGGGGGGAACTTGTCACCGACGGTAAGCATGGGGCTCCTCTTGGACGGAGAGGAAAAGCCGCGCGAGGCGGCGTTTCTTGCGGATTTCTTGCGGCCCATCCCAAGGGGTGGACGCGTTTCACCCTGTCACGCGGTGACTGATCAGTGAAATCGGCCGCACGGCGCGGACTGATATGTTCCGGTTATCGGTCGCCGCGCATCACCTTCCGGAGTCAGCCATCACCGCCAAGCAGCCCACCCTCGCCCAGCTCCGTGCCTTCGCGGCCGTCGCCGAGCACCTGCACTTCCGGGAGGCCGCGGCGGCGATCGGGATGAGTCAGCCGGCGTTGTCGGGGGCGGTGTCCGCGTTGGAGGAGGCGCTGGGGGTGCGGCTGGTGGAGCGGACGACGCGGAAGGTGCTGCTGTCGGGCGCGGGGGAGCGGGTGGCGGTGCGGGCGCGGGAGGTGCTGGGGGCGGTCGGCGCGCTGATGGAGGAGGCGGACGCGGTGCGGGCGCCGTTCACCGGGGCGCTGCGGCTGGGGGTGATCCCGACGGTGGCGCCGTACCTTCTGCCCACCGTGCTGCGGCTGGTGCACGAGCGGTTCCCGGAGCTCGACCTGCAGGTCCACGAGGAGCAGACGTCGTCGCTGGTGGAGGGGCTGGGCGCGGGGCGTCTCGACCTGCTGCTGCTCGCGGTGCCGACCGGGGTGGCGGGGGTCGTGGAGCGGCCGCTCTACGACGAGGACTTCGTCCTCGTCCTGCCGGCCGGGCATCCGCTCGGGGGGCGGACCGGCATCCCCCGCTCGGCGCTGCGGGACCTGCGGCTGCTCCTCCTGGACGAGGGCCACTGCCTGCGCGACCAGGCGCTCGACGTCTGCCGCGACGCGGGCCGCACCGGAGGCCCCGTCGCCACCACGGCGGCCGGCCTCTCCACCCTCGTGCAACTCGTCGCCGGCGGCCTCGGCGCCACCCTCCTCCCCCGCACGGCGCTCGCCGTGGAGACGGGCCGGGCCGGGCAGCTCGCGACGGCCGAGTTCGCGGTCGTCCCCGAGCGGCGGGTCGGCCTGGTGTGGCGGGTCGGGGCGGTCCGCTCGGACGAGTTCGACGAGTTCGCCCGCACCCTGAAGGACGCGGTCACCGACCTCCCCGTCCGCCCGGCCTGACCCCGGGGCCGCGGGTTCGGGGGTGCGGGTCGGGGGAACAGGTGGCAGGGCCGCGCTGCTGAAAGGCGTACGCACCCCGACCCGGAGGCCCTGATGAGCGAGACGTTCCGTATCGAGCACGACTCGATGGGAGAGGTCCGCGTCCCCGCGGACGCGAAATGGCGCGCGCAGACGCAGCGCGCGGTGGAGAACTTCCCGGTCTCGGGGCAGCGGATCGAGCGCGCCCACATCGAGGCCCTGGCCCGGATCAAGGCCGCGGCGGCCAAGGTGAACGCGGAGCTCGGCGTGGTGGACAAGGCCGTCGCGGAGGCGATCGCGGACGCCGCCGCGGAGGTCGCCGAGGGCCGCTGGGACGCCGAGTTCCCGGTGGACGTGTTCCAGACCGGCTCGGGCACGTCGTCGAACATGAACACCAACGAGGTGCTGGCGACCCTGGCGAGCGAGCGCCTGGGCCGCGACGTGCACCCGAACGACGACGTGAACGCCTCGCAGTCCTCCAACGACGTGTTCCCCTCGTCGATCCACATCGCCGCGACGGCCGCGGTGACGCGCGACCTGGTCCCCGCGCTCGAACACCTCGCGGAGGCCCTGGAGCGCAAGGCGGTGGAGTTCGCGGACGTCGTGAAGTCCGGCCGGACGCACCTGATGGACGCCACCCCGGTCACCCTGGGGCAGGAGTTCGGCGGGTACGCGGCGCAGATCCGCTACGGCGTGGAGCGCCTGCACGCCTCGCTGCCCCGCCTCGCCGAGCTGCCGCTGGGCGGCACCGCGGTCGGCACCGGCATCAACACCCCGCCGGGCTTCGCCGCCGCGGTGATCGCGGAGGTGGCCCGCACGACCGGGCTGCCGCTGACCGAGGCGCGGGACCACTTCGAGGCGCAGGGCGCACGGGACGGGATCGTGGAGACCTCGGGTCAGCTGCGGACGGTCGCGGGCTCCCTGACGAAGATCGCGAACGACCTGCGGTGGATGGCGTCGGGCCCGCGCACGGGGCTCGCGGAGATCGTCCTGCCGGACCTCCAGCCGGGGTCGTCGATCATGCCGGGCAAGGTGAACCCGGTGATCCCCGAGGCGGTCCTCATGGTGTCCGCGCAGGTCACGGGCAACGACGCGACGGTCGCCGCGGCGGGCGCGGCGGGCAACTTCGAGCTGAACGTGATGCTGCCGGTGATCGCGAAGAACGTGCTCGAGTCGATCCGCCTGCTCGCGAACGTCTCCCGCCTCCTCGCGGACCGGACGGTCGACGGGATCACCGCGAACGTCGAGCGCGCGCGGGAGTACGCCGAGTCCTCGCCGTCGGTGGTCACACCGCTGAACAAGTACATCGGCTACGAGGAGGCGGCGAAGGTCGCCAAGCGGTCCCTGGCCGAGCGGCGGACGATCCGCGAGGTCGTCGTCGAGGCCGGCTACGTCGAGCGCGGCGACCTGACCGAGGAGCAGCTCGACGAGGCGCTGGACGTCCTGCGCATGACACGCCCCTGACCCGTCGCGCGCTCCTCGGAAACCTGGAATTCACGACCCTCCGCCGTGTCCGTGACCTGGGTCGCTGCGTCCGGGGGGCCGTGCTCCTAGGATCTGCACATGACAGAGGCCGAGACGGAGACGGGCGGGCGGTGGGCGCCGGGGCGGCAGATCCTGTGGCGGTACCGGGAGAACGCGGGGTCGCGGATCCACATCTGCCGGCCGGTCACCGTCGTACGGGACACCGAGGACGTGCTCGCGGTGTGGATGGCGCCCGGGACGACCTGCGTGAAGCCGGTGATCGCCGACGGCACCCCGATCCAGCGCGAACCGCTCGCCACCCGGTACACGCGGCCCCGCCGGGTGGTGCGTGACCGCTGGTACGGGACGGGCATCCTGAAGCTGGCCCGGCCCGACGAGCCGTGGTCGGTGTGGCTGTGGTGGGACCACGGCTGGCGGTTCAAGAACTGGTACGTGAACCTGGAGGAGCCCCGCACCCGCTGGTCGGGCGGCGTGGACTCCGAGGACCACTTCCTGGACATCGACGTCTATCCCGACCGCGGCTGGCGCTGGCGCGACGAGGACGAGTTCGCGCAGGCGCAGGCCGACGGCCTGATGGGCCCCGAGCAGGCGGCCCGGGTCCGCGCGGCGGGGCGGCGGGCGGTCGCGGCGATCGAGGCCTGGGCCCCGCCGTTCGGCGACGGCTGGGAGCGCTGGCGGCCCGATCCGCACTGGCCGGTGCCCGCCCTGCCGGACGACTGGGACCGCACCCCGGCGCATATGACGTCGTGAGACCCTTGATGCGCCCCCGGGGTCGAATCGTAGGATCGACTTCCGTCCCGTGGGCCACGGGGCCGGTCGGCGACAACACCCCCACCGCGGACCGTTCCTGAGTGGGCGTCACGGCAGTGCGTGCATCCAGCACGCGCGGCAGGGACGTACACCCGGCACGCCGACCGCACGCACCGCACAGCACGGCATCGAGCACGTCATCAAGACCGCAGAACCGTGTCCGACCGCCCGCCCAGCGGGTATACCGCGACATGAGTCGACATCGGCGCCGCAGTGGCGCGAACGGACGGATACCTGACGCGTGACGGAGCACCCCACCTCCCACGAAGAGCGGCGGCCGCAGGCGGCGGACACCCGCGGCGCGGCGCCGCGCCCGGCCCCGTCCGTACCGGCCGGCCGCCCGGCGCCCGCAGCCCGTCCCGGCGGTCGCCACGCCGAGGGCCCGCAGTCCGCCCGGCCGCCGCGCGCGCTGGCCGCCGACGGCGACACGCCCCGCGAGCGCCCCGGGCAGTCGGCCGCCGGCGACCCGGGCGCCGACCGGCCGGAGAGCGACGTCCCCACGCACAACCTCTCCGACGCCGCCGCCCTGGCCCGCGCCGCGCACGCCGAGCGGTCCGGGCGGACCGCGGTCGGCGGGCGCGGCAAGGGCGGCCGGGGCGGCAGGCAGGGTAAGGGCGACCGCTCGCCGTCCGCGAGCGCCGAGGAGCGTGCGCCGGGCGGCAAGGACCCGGACGCCGCGAAGCCGCACGGGAAGGGCCGGGACGCCTCCGCGCCGCACGGCAAGGACCGCGGCGCCGTCCCGACCGCCGCCGTCCCCGGCCCGGAGGCGGCCGACGCCACCCCCGCGGGCCGGCGCGAGGGCGACCGGCTGCGGTTCGTCGGCGCCGCCACCCGCCGGATCGCCCGCGGGCTCGACCTGGACGAGATCGTCCTCGGCCTCTGCCGGGCGAGCGTGCCGACGTTCTCCGACGCGATCCTCGTCTACCTCCGCGACCCGCTGCCGGTCGGAGACGAGCGGCCCACCGGTCCTGTGGTGCTGCGGCTGCGCCGCACCGACCGGATCGCCGAGATAGCCGACGAGCTGGACACCGACGGGGCGGCGACCGGCGCCGTCATCGCCGTCCAGGCCGACCCGCCGGCCGCCGCCGAGCTGTGCGAGGTGCGTCCCGGCGGGGCGCTCGCGGAGATCCTGCGCGGCGTGCGGCCGGTCTTCGCCGACTCGCCGACCGCCGACGCCGCCCTGCCCGAGCTGCTCGGCGAGAGCCGCAGCGTCCCCGAGGGCCGGCACACGATCCTCGCCCCGCTGCGCGGCCGCCGCCGGGTCATCGGCGCGGCCGTCTTCCTGCGCCGCCCCGAGCGCGAGGCGTTCGAGCCCGACGACCTGCTCGTCGCCGCCCAGCTCGCCACCCACAGCGCGCTCGGCATCGACAAGGCCGTCCTGTACGGCCGCGAGGCGTACATCGCCGACGAGCTGCAGCGCACCATGCTCCCCGAGTCGCTCCCGCAGCCCACCGGCGTCCGCCTCGCCTCCCGCTACCTGCCCGCCGCCGAGACGGCCCGGGTCGGCGGCGACTGGTACGACGCCATCCCGCTGCCCGGCAACCGGGTCGCGCTCGTCGTCGGCGACGTCATGGGCCACTCCATGACCTCCGCCGCGATCATGGGGCAACTCCGCACGACCGCACAGACGTTGGCCGGACTCGACCTGCCCCCGCAGGAGGTCCTGCACCACCTCGACGAGCAGGCGCAGCGCCTCGGCCAGGACCGGATGGCGACCTGCCTGTACGCCGTCTACGACCCGGTCTCGCACCGGATCACCATCGCCAACGCCGGCCACCCGCCGCCCATACTGCTCCACCTGGGCGGCCGGGCTGAGGTCCTGCGGGTGCCGCCGGGCGCCCCGATCGGCGTCGGCGGCGTCGACTTCGAGGCCGTCGAGCTGGACGCCCCCTCGGGCGCGACGCTGCTCCTGTACACCGACGGCCTGGTGGAGTCCCGGCTGCGGGACGTGTGGACCGGCATCGAGATGCTGCGCGAACGGCTCGCCGCCACCGCCCAGTTGACCGGCCCGGACCACCCGCCGCCACTGGAGGCGCTCTGCGACGAGGTCCTCGACATGCTCGGCCCCGGCGACCGCGACGACGACATCGCGCTGCTCGCGGCCCGCTTCGACGGGATCGCGCCGAGCGACGTCGCCTACTGGTTCCTCGACCCCGAGGACACCGCCCCCTCCCGCGCCCGCAAGCTCGCCCGCCGCGCGCTGGCCCGCTGGGACCTGGAGGAGATGACCGACAGCGTGGAGCTCCTCGTCAGCGAGGTCGTCACCAACGCCGTCCGCTACGCGTCCAAGCCGGTCACCCTGCGGCTCCTGCGCACCGACGTCCTGCGCTGCGAAGTCGGCGACGACGTACCGCAGTTGCCGCGGCTGCGGCAGGCGCGGGCGACGGACGAGGGCGGCCGCGGCCTCTTCCTGGTGAACCGGCTCGCCCGCCGCTGGGGCGCGACCCGGCTGTCCACCGGCAAGGTCGTCTGGTTCGAGCTGCCCCGCCCGGACGCGCAGCCGCGGGGCTGAGGCGGACCACGGGTTCCACGGGGACGGCCCCGGTCCTCCGCTG
>NZ_JBHWZH010000212.1:0-7238 GCF_042728285.1 Streptomyces sp. NPDC060194
GCGGGGCCGGCCCCCCCATGGGGCCGGCCGACGGCGGACCCCCCAGCACAGCAGAGACACACCTGCACCTGCACGAAGGGGAAGCCATGACAGCGACGACCGACGGAACCGCCGGAGCCCTGCCACCGCGCGCACCCGAGGCCAGCGACACATCCGAGAAGCGCACCGCCACCGAGGCCGGCCCGCCCGCCGATCCCGCCCGCCGGGCCACCGAACGGGCCGTCACCTACCTGCTCGCCCAGCAGGACCCCGACGGCTGGTGGAAGGGCGACCTGGAGACCAACGTCACCATGGACGCCGAGGACCTCCTGCTCCGGCAGTTCCTCGGCATCCTCGACGAGCGGACCGCGCACGCCGCCGGGCTCTTCGTCCGCGGTCGGCAGCGCCCCGACGGCTCCTGGGCCTCCTTCCACGGCGGCCCCGGCGACCTCTCCGTCACCATCGAGGCGTACGTCGCCCTGCGGCTGGCCGGCGACCGCCCCGAGGAGCCGCACCTGCAGCGGGCCGCCGCCTTCGTGCGCGCGCAGGGCGGGATCGCCGCGAGCCGGGTCTTCACCCGCATCTGGCTCGCCCTGTTCGGCTGGTGGAAGTGGGACGACCTCCCGCAGCTGCCGCCCGAACTGGTCTTCCTGCCGCGGTGGTTCCCGCTCAACATCTACGACTTCGGCTGCTGGGCCCGGCAGACCATCGTCCCGCTCACCGTCGTCTCCACGCTGCGCCCGGTCCGCCCGGCCCCCTTCGCGCTCGACGAGCTGCACACCGACCCCCGGGTGCCGAACCCGCCCCGCAGTCGCGCCCGGGCGGGCGGCTGGGACGGCCTCTTCCAGCGCGTCGACCGGGCGCTGCACGCCTACCACCGGGTCGCCGTGCCGTGGCTGCGCCGCTCGGCGATGCGGTCCGCCGCCCGCTGGATCGTCGAGCGCCAGGAGAACGACGGCTGCTGGGGCGGCATCCAGCCCCCGGCCGTCTACTCCGTCATCGCGCTCAGCCTCCTCGGCTACGACCTCGACCACCCCGTCATGCGGGCCGGGATCGCCTCCCTGGACCGCTTCGCCACCTGGCGCGCGGACGGGTCGCGGATGGTCGAGGCCTGCCAGTCCCCGGTCTGGGACACCTGCCTGGCCGCCGTCGCGCTCGCCGACGCGGGCCTGGACCCCGAGCACCCGCAGCTGGTCCGGGCCGCGGAGTGGATGCTGGAGGAGCAGGTGCGCCGGCCCGGCGACTGGTCGCTGAGCAGACCCCGGCTCGCCCCCGGCGGCTGGGCGTTCGAGTTCCACAACGACAACTACCCCGACGTCGACGACACCGCCGAGGTGATCCTCGCGCTGCGCCGGGTACGGGTGCCCGACCGGGCGCGCGCCGAGGAGGCGATCGCGCGCGGCGTCGACTGGACGCTCGGCATGCAGTCCAAGGACGGCGGCTGGGCCGCCTTCGACGTCGACAACACCAGCGCCCTGCCGAACCGGCTGCCGTTCTGCGACTTCGGCGAGGTCATCGACCCGCCGTCGGCCGACGTCACCGCGCACGTCGTGGAGATGCTGGCCGCCGAGGGCCGGGCCCACGAGCCGGCCGCCCGGCGCGGCGTCGACTGGCTGCTCGCCGCCCAGGAGGCCAGCGGCGCCTGGTTCGGCCGCTGGGGCGTCAACTACGTCTACGGCACCGGGTCCGCGGTGCCCGCCCTGACCGCCGCCGGGCTGCCCGCCGGCCACCCGGCGATCCGCCGGGCGGTGCGCTGGCTGGAGTCGGTGCAGAACGACGACGGCGGCTGGGGCGAGGACCTGCGCTCGTACTCCGACCCCGCCTGGATCGGCCGGGGCGAGTCCACCGCCTCGCAGACCGCCTGGGCGCTCCTCGCGCTCCTGGCCGCGGGCGAGCGCGAGTCCAAGTCCGTCGACCGGGGCGTCGGCTGGCTCACCGCCACCCAGCGCGAGGACGGGACTTGGGACGAGCCGCAGTTCACCGGGACCGGCTTTCCATGGGACTTCTCCATCAACTACCACCTCTACCGGCATGTGTTCCCCCTGACGGCCCTCGGTCGTTACGTGCACGGAGAGCCCTTCTCCCGTACGACGAAGGGGAGTTGATGAACGAGTCACCCGTACCCCTGCTCATCGCCTGCGCGCTCGGGATCGAGAGCCTCGCCCTGCGGACCGGGGACCTGGACGCGGCCGCCGGACCCGTCTCGGTGCTCCGCACCGGCATGGGGCCGCTGGACGCCGAGGAGGCGATCCTGCGGGCGCTGGCCGGGCCCGGTCTCGAGGACGCGGCGGTCGTCGCCACCGGGTTCTGCGCCGGACTCGTCCCCGGCATGGCGCCGGGGGACGTCGTCGTCGCCGACGAGGTCCGAGGACCCGACGGCAACACCGCCTGCGCCGGCGTCTCCATGCTCGCCGCGGCCGCGGCCAGGGCCCTGCCCGGGCACACCGTCCACACCGGGCCGCTGCTCGGCTCCGACCACGTGGTGCGCCGCCGGGAGCGGGCCGCGCTGCGCGAGACCGGGGCGGTCGCCGTCGACATGGAGTCGGCGGTGACGCTCGGCAGCGCGGTGCGGACCGGCGCGCGACCGGTCGCCGCGCTGCGGGTCGTGGTCGACGCGCCAGGACACGAACTCGTCCGCCTGGGGACGCTGAGGGGCGGGATATCCGCGTACCGCGTCCTGCGTTCCGTCCTTCCGGCCCTCTTCGAATGGCAGCAGTCCTTACGTCTCCCCAGGAGGTGAGCGGGCATGGCGATGCCTCTCCGTCAGTCCATCAAGGTCGCGACCTATCTCGCCGCACAGAAGCTCCGCAAACGGGACAAGTTCCCGCTCATCGTGGAGCTGGAACCCCTCTACGCCTGCAACCTCGCCTGCGAGGGCTGCGGCAAGATCCAGCACCCGGCCGGCGTCCTCAAGCAGCGGATGCCGGTCGCCCAGGCCGTCGGCGCGGTCCTGGAGTCGGGCGCCCCCATGGTGTCCATCGCCGGCGGCGAACCGCTGATGCATCCGCAGATCGACGAGATCGTGCGCCAGTTGGTGGCGAAGCGGAAATACGTCTTCCTGTGCACCAACGCGGTGCTGCTGCGCAAGAAGATCGACAAATTCACGCCCTCGCCGTATTTCGCCTTCGCCGTGCACATCGACGGCCTGCGCGAGCGGCACGACGAATCCGTCGCGAAGGAAGGGGTATTCGACGAGGCGGTCGCCGCGATCAAGGAGGCGAAGAAACGCGGATTCCGGGTCACGACGAATTCGACGTTCTTCAACACCGACACCCCGCAGACCGTCGTCGAGGTGCTGGACTACCTCAACGACGACCTGGAGGTGGACGAGATGATGATCTCGCCCGCCTACGCCTACGAGAAGGCGCCCGACCAGGAGCACTTCCTCGGCGTCGAGCAGACCAGGGAACTCTTCAGGAAGGCGTTCGCCGACGGCAACCGGCGGCGCTGGCGGCTCAACCACTCGCCGCTCTTCCTGGACTTCCTGGAGGGCAAGGCGGACTTCGCCTGCACCGCCTGGGCCATCCCGAACTACTCCCTCTTCGGCTGGCAGCGCCCCTGCTACCTGATGTCCGACGGGTACGTGACGACCTACCAGAAGCTCGTCGACGAGACCGACTGGGAGAAGTACGGCCGGGGCCGCGACGACCGCTGCGCCAACTGCATGGCGCACTGCGGGTACGAACCCACCGCCGTCCTCGCCACCATGGGTTCGCTGCGCGAGTCGCTGCGGGCCGCCCGCGAGACGGTCTCCGGCAACCGCACCTGACCGCCCGTACGGCCGGGGTCACCCGAGCGACCCCGGCCGCGGGCGCCACCACCGCACGTCAGGAATAGAGGACCTATGAGCGACGGGTTCGACCTCGGCAGGCTGCTCGCCGAGCGCGGCGACGAGCGGTACGCGCTGCACGCCCGGCACCTGAACCACCAACTGCCGCGGATGCTGCACACCATCGGCTTCGACCGCGTCTACGAGCGCGCGCAGGGCGCGCACTTCTGGGACGCCGAGGGCAACGACCACCTCGACATGCTGGCCGGGTTCGGGGTGATGGGCCTCGGCCGGCACCATCCCGTCGTCCGCAAGGCGCTGCACGACGTCCTCGACGCCGGCCTCGCCGACCTCACCCGCTTCGACTGCCCGCCGCTGCCCGGCCTCCTCGCGGAGCGGCTGCTCGCCCACTCGCCGCACCTGGACCGGGTGTTCTTCGGCAACAGCGGCACCGAGGCCGTCGAGACCGCCCTGAAGTTCGCCCGCTACGCCACCGGCCGCGGCAGGATCCTCTACTGCGACCACGCCTTCCACGGCCTGACCGCCGGCTCCCTCTCCGTCAACGGCGAGCGGGGCTTCCGCGACGGCTTCGCCCCGCTGCTGCCCGACACCGCCGTCCCGCTCGGCGACCTCGACGCGCTCGAACGCGAGCTGCGGCGGGGCGACGTGGCCGGGCTGATCGTGGAGCCGATCCAGGGCAAGGGCGTGTACCCGGCCCCGCCCGGCTACCTGCCCGCCGCCCAGCGGCTGCTGCGCGAGCACCGCGCGCTGCTGATCGCCGACGAGGTGCAGACCGGCCTCGGCCGCACCGGCGACTTCTACGCCTACCAGCACGAGGACGGCGTCGAGCCCGACCTGGTCTGCGTGGCGAAGGCGCTGAGCGGCGGCTACGTCCCGGTCGGCGCGACGCTCGGCAAGGACTGGATCTTCAAGAAGGTCTACTCGTCGATGGACCGCGTCCTGGTCCACTCCGCCAGCTTCGGCGGCAACGCCCAGGCCATGGCGGCCGGGCTCGCCGTCCTCGCCGTCATGGAGGACGAGGGGACCGTCGCCAACGCCCGCGCCACCGGCGACCTGCTGCGCACCCGCCTCGCCGCCCTCGTCGACCGCTACGAGCTGCTCCACGAGGTGCGCGGGCGCGGCCTGATGATCGGCATCGAGTTCGGCCGGCCCGCCTCGCTGCGGCTGCGCGGCCGCTGGACGATGCTCCAGGCGGCCCGCAAGGGCCTGTTCGCGCAGATGGTGGTCGCCCCCCTGCTGCAGAAGCACCGCATCCTGACGCAGGTGTCCGGCGACCACCTCGAAGTCATCAAGCTGATCCCCCCGCTCGTCATCGGCGAGAGCGAGGTGGACCGGTTCGTGACCGCGTTCACCGAGGTCATGGACGAGGCGCACAGCGGCGGCGGGCTGATGTGGGACTTCGGGAAGACCCTCATGAAGCAGGCCGTCGCCGCGAGGTGACGGCCGCGTGAGCCGGGAGGGGGGCCCGGCCGCGGGCGGGGTCAGGCCTCGTCGAGCAGGGTCGCGCGCAGCTTCGCGCGGGTCGCGGGGGACAGGCGCAGGCCCTCGGCGAGGTACGTCTCGACCCCGCCCCACTTCTCCTCGATCGCGTCGAACGCCGCGTGCAGGTAGGCGGCACGCGCCTCGAACAGGGGACTGAGCAGCTCCATCACCTCCGGCGACATGCCGTCGGCCGCGTCCGGGCTGCGGTGGACCTTGTACCGGCGGTGCTTGGCGTTCGACTCCAGGTAGTCCGCCTCGATCGCCTCCCGCTCGACGCCGACGGCGAGCAGCGTCACCGCGATCGAGAGCCCCGCGCGGTCCTTGCCCGCGGCGCAGTGCATCAGCGCCGGGACGCTGTCCTCGGCGAGCGCGTGCAGCACCCGGCCGTGCTCGTCGGTCCGCTCGGTGACGATCGTCCGGTAGACGTCCGTCATCCGGCCCGCCGCCTTGCCGTCGTCCAGGATCGCGCGCAGCTGGTCGAGGCGGCCGTCGCGCACCATCGCCCAGAACTCGGCGCCGTCGGCCGGGTCGGTCAGCGGGATGTTCACGTTGCGCACGCCCGGCAGTTCGACGTCCGGGCCCTCCAGGCGCTGGTCGGCGGCGTTGCGGAAGTCGAAGACGGTGTGCAGGCCGAGCGAGGAGAGGAAGGCGGTGTCCTGGGCGGTCGCGTGCGCGAGGTGCCCGCTGCGGAACAGCCGCCCCGCCCGCACCCGCCGGCCGTCCACCGTCGGCAGCCCGCCGACGTCACGGAAGTTGCGCACCTGCTCGAGGACGGGCTCGGTCTCCGGGGCCTGCTGGGTCACGTCGGTGCTCCTCGCTTCGTTACGGCGGTGTGTCGCGACCCGACCCTACGACACGGCTGCCAGGCGCAACGAGGCCGGAACCGTCGCTGCGGGGGCGGCTCGGGCGGCACGGACAAGCGTCACAGTGCGGTCAACGAGCACCCCCGCCGGTTCCGCGCCCCGGGGCTCCTCCCTAACCTGGAGGACACCAGGACACTGCGGGGGAACGTGAATCACACAGAGGGCCTGCTGCTCGCCGGCCGGTACCGGCTGGGGGAGTCCATCGGCCGCGGCGGCATGGGCCGGGTGTGGCGGGCGCGCGACGAGGAGCTCCACCGGACCGTCGCCGTCAAGGAGCTGACGGCGGTTCAGCACGTGCAGGAGGCGGACCGCGAGGTCCTCTACGCCCGCACCCGCACGGAGGCGCGGGCCGCGGCCCGCATCAACCACCCCGCGGTCGTCACCGTGCACGACGTGCTCGTCCACGACGACCGGCCCTGGATCGTGATGGAGCTCGTCGAGGGCGGCTCGCTCGCCGACGCCATCGACGGAGCCGGCCGGATCGAGGTCCGCGAGGCGGCGCGCATCGGGCTGTGGACCCTGCGCGCGCTGCGCGCCGCCCACGCGGCGGGCGTGCTGCACCGGGACGTCAAACCCGGCAACGTCCTGCTCGCCACCGACGGGCGGGTGCTGCTCACCGACTTCGGGATCGCCCAGGTCGAGGGCGACTCGGCGGTCACCAGGCCCGGGGAGATCGTCGGCTCGGTGGAGTACCTCGCGCCCGAGCGGGTCAGCGGCGCGGCCCCGGGGCCGGCGTCCGACCTCTGGGCGCTCGGCGCCACCCTGTACGCGGCCGTCGAGGGCGTCTCGCCGTTCCGCCGGACCTCCGCGATCGGCACCCTGCAGGCCGTGGTCGCCGAGGAGCCCGAGCCGCCGGAGCACGCCGGGGCGCTCGGCCCCGTGATCGCGGTGCTGCTCGCGAAGGACCCGGCGGCCCGGCCCGGGGCCGAGGAGACCGAGCGGCTGCTCGCCGAGGCGGCGGAGGGCCGGTGGCCGGCGGGCCCGGCGCCGGCCGGGTACACGCCGACCTGGACGCACCCCACCGCGCCCGTGGCGGCGGTGCCGGGGGGGCCCGGGCCCGCGGGCAGCGCCGGCGCCGGGGCGTGACGGGCCGGGTGCGGCTGCGGGGACGGGGCCGCGCGGGA
>NZ_JBHWZH010000213.1:0-6960 GCF_042728285.1 Streptomyces sp. NPDC060194
GCGTGATGCCGCGGGCCGTTCTCGTGGGACCAGGGGTGCTACGTCACCCGCGAGGGGACGTGGCTCCGGGCGGTGAGGTCAGCCCTCGTAGCCGTAGCCGCCCTTGTCGTCCTCCCAGTCGCCGCCCTTGTCGTCCTCGTGGCCGTAGCCGTAGCCGCCCTTGTCGTCCTCCCAGTCGCCGCCCTTGTCGCCCTCGAAGTCACCGTTGACGCAGGTGTTGCCGAAGGCCGGGTTCAGCAGGCCGATGACGTTGACGGTGTTGCCGCAGACGTTGACCGGGACGTGGACCGGGACCTGGACCAGGTTGCCGGAGAGGACGCCGGGGGAGTTCGTCGCCGCACCCTGGGCGCCGGCGTCGGCGACGGCCATGCCGGCACCGGCCAGAGCCATGGCTCCGGTACCGGCGAGGACGGCAGCCGTCTTGACGATGCGAGACATCACGATCTCCTTCGATGGGGAAAGCTGGCCGGGACCGATTCACGACCACTGCCCTTACTAACGTCGTGACAATGCGGGGGTAACGGCCGGATTCGGATCCAATTCGGTGACGGAAAACACGAATCGGCCCCACGGGCGATCCGCGGGGCCGATTCGGGGACGGTTACTTGCCGAGAGGCAGGCCGCCGAGCAGCGGAACGCTCTCGCTCGCGGAGCCGAGGCCCTGGGCGGCGTGCTTCACGTCCTCCACGACGGTGCCGTCGGTGACGTCGTTCTGAAGCGCCTGGCTGTTCAGTTCACTGGTCAGCGTCTCGAGGCCGCCCGTCAGGCTGGTCGGGGTCGTGTGCCCGGCGGCCATGGCCGGCGAGGCCGCGCCGAGGGCCATGACGGTTCCGGCGACGACGGCGGCGACCTTCGTGGGCTTCATGAGAAATGATTCCTTTCACAATGCGTCACATCGATATGGAGCAGTTTTTCGCGCACGCGCCTTGAGCTGTGCGTATGCCGCTTCCGCCCTCTGTAACGAGCCCTCGGCGAATCAGAAACCCCGCGGACGCGAAAACCGCTCGCCGCCACCCGGATGACGGCCGCCGCACTATTGTCGTACCGCCGCCTACGGTTGCGGGGCGGCCTCGGACGGGGCGGCGGGCGCGGGCTCCTCGGCCGCGGCGGACGGCTCCTGTGCCGCCGCCGGCTCGGCGGCCGGCTCGACCGACGCCTCGGTGGACGCGGCCGGTTGGGTGGACGCGGCCGGTTCGGTGGACGCCTCGGCCGACGCCTCGGTGGAGGCGGGCGCCTTCTCGGACGCCTCGGCCGCGGGCTCCGGGGCCTCCACCGCCGGTCCTCCCGGCAGGCCCGGCAGTGCGGGGCTCGGCAGCCCCTCCGTGATCACCGTGGCGGCGAGGAAGCTGATCAGGGTGTTCGTCGCGGTCCGCGCCAGCTTGCGGACCCGGTCCCGGTCACCGGTCTGCGCCGCGGCCGCCAGCGCCTCGGCGTCGCGCTGGACTCTGACGAGGATGCCGTCCTTCACCTCGGCCGGCACCACCGAAGCCCGGCCCCCCGCGCCGGCCTTCGCCGGCGTCACCTCCGCGACGGCCGCCGCGATCGCGTCCGTGTGCCGACGCGCCTCCTCCGCGCTCAGCGTGCCGCCCTCCGCCGTGAGCGCGGCCTTAACGAGCGCGGTGACCGGGGTGAGCACCCCGCCGAGCTCGTCCAGCGTCTCGACGTGCCCGAGGAGGAGGGTGTCGGCGGTCGACGCCGCCGGGGCGTCGGTCGTCTCCGCGAAGACGGGCGCGGCGGCCCCGAGGGCGAGGACCGCGCAGGCGAGGGCGGTCGCGATACGGCGGGAAGGGGCAACGCGCATGGTCTTCCTTCGTTCGGTGCGATGGTCCGCCTGCGACGGACGGGGCGTCATCTCACCGTGCGCGCGCGGGTGTCGGCCCGCACGGGGCGTGCCGCCGATGGGGTGAGCGGTCCACGCGTGCGGGCGCACGCAAAGGGATCCGGTGCGCCGACCTCGTCGTCGGTGCACCGGATCCCGGGCCGTCCCCGCGAAGGGGACGGAGCGTCAGCTCTGTCGTCAGTCGTTGACGCAGGTGTTGCCGAAGGCGGGGTTCAGCACGCCGATGACGTCGACGGTGTTGCCGCAGACGTTGACCGGGACGTGGACCGGGACCTGGACGACGTTGCCGGAGAGGACGCCGGGGGAGTGCGCGGCACCGCCCTGGGCTCCGCTGTCGGCGACGGCGGCACCGGCGGCACCGGCGAAGGAGGCGGCGACGGCACCCGTCAGGACGGCGGCCTTGGCGATACGGGACATGAGAACTCCAGAAATCGAAACGGTGGTGGGGCCGACCGGATGAGGACGGCCTCGCTCATCAAACGGAGCGACCCCCCGGGGGGTTGCGGGTCCGAACGGGTGGTGTCGCGAACGGACGGGCGGAGGACGGATCCTCCCGCCCCGGCGACCCGCGCGGACGAGGAGAAGCTCGAATCGCCCCTTATTGGGATATAACGGTCCGCAGCCCGCGCCGATCCGGCCGCGTTGCAGCGGCGTCGTCGTGGCGGGGGCATTCGTCGACAATCGCCGTCCGCTCACCTCTCGAACAAAGGTCTCCGGTACCGCGCACGGACCGTCGTGGAGTCCGGAGGTGTTATCCGACCGGTTGATGACCTTCCCCTGCACGACGGCCCTGCGGGCCCGCGCGCGGCGGGTTCGCTCTTGACGGAAAGAGGCAGCGTGTGTGCTCAGCGGAGCTCCGGGCCCACCGGTGGCACCGTCCTGCATGTCGTCCAGCCGGGTGAAGGCGGCGTGCCGCGGGTGGTGCTCGACCTGGTGGCCGCTCAGCTGGAGCAGGGTCTCGCCGTGACGCTGGCCTGTCCGGCGGGCACCCCGCTGGCCGCCGCGGCCGCCGGCACCGGGTGCGACCTGTACGACTGGCCGGCCGTGCGCAGCCCGCTGCGCGGGGTGGTGGGCGAGGCGCGACGGCTCGCCCGGCTCGTGGAGCGGGTGGGCCCGGACGTGGTGCACGCGCACAGCGCCAAGGCGGGCCTGGTCGCCCGGGCCGTCCTGCGCGGCCGGATCCCCACCGTCTTCCAGCCGCACGCCTGGTCGTTCGAGGCCGAGGGCGCCCTCACCCGCGCTCTGGCGCTGCGCTGGGAGCGGCTGGCGGCGCGCTGGACCGCGCGGACGGTCTGCGTCAGCGAGGCCGAGCGGCGGCGCGGGCGCGACGCGGGCGTGCGCAGCGCCTGCACGGTGGTGCACAACGGCGTCGACCCCTCCCGTTTCACCCCCGGCCCCGACCCCCGCACCGCGCGGGCCGCGCTCCCCCTGACGGCCGGTCACCCCGACGCGCCGACCGTGGTGTGCGTGGGCCGGCTCTGCCGGCAGAAGGGGCAGGACACCCTGCTCGACGCCTGGGAGGCGGTCCTCGCCCGTCATCCCGCCGCCCGCCTCGTGCTCGTCGGCGACGGTCCGCTCGGCGAGGAGCTGCGCCGCGCGGCCCCCGCCTCGGTCGCCTTCGCCGGCGCCGTGCCCGACACCGCGCCCTGGTACCGCGCGGCCGACGTCGTGGTGCTGCCCTCGCGGTGGGAGGGGATGGCGGTGGCGCCGCTGGAGGCGATGGCGACCGGCCGACCGGTGGTGATCACCGACGTGGACGGGGCCAGGGAGAGCCTGCCGCCCGGGCACCACCCGCTGAGCCTGGTCCGGCCCGACGACCCCGAGGCGCTGGCGTCGGCCCTGGTCCGGCTCCTCGACCAGCCGGAGCTGCGGGCCGTTCTGGGCCGCGAGCAGCACCGGCACGTAAGCGAACACTTCGACGTGCGGCGCGTCGGCGAGGCGATCGCGGGCGTGTACCGCGAGGTCGCCCCCGGCGTGCGCCGCGAATCCTGGGAGCCGGTTTCCCCGTGACCACTGACAGTTTCCCCCTGCCGTCCGGCGGTGCGAACGCGCCCGCCGGCCCCCCGTCGGCCCTCGCCACGGCGGTGGCCGGGCAGCGCGCCGGCGCGGACCGGGCCGTCCTGCCCGTACGCGCCGCGCAGGCGCAGCCGTCCGGCGCACCGCCGTTCGTCGCGGCCGACTGCACCGCGGTGCTGCTCGCCGGGGCGTTCCTGGACGAGCCGCACCGGGACGCGGCGCTGCTGATGCAGCTCACCGTCCTCACCGTCGTGCTCAACCTGCAGGCTGGGCTGCACCGGACGCGGGTGCTCCCCTCGGTGCTCGACGAACTGCCCTCCCTCGCCGCCCGGGTGGCGGTCGTGTGGTGCGCGGCGGCCGCGCTGGCGCCGGGCGGTCTCGGCGCCGGTCCCCTGCCGCTGCTGCTGTGCGGCGCGTTCGCCGTCCACCTGGGCGTCGTCGTCGTGCTGCGCGGCGTGATCCACGGCCACCGCAGGAGGGCGGCGCGGGCACGGCCGCGTTCGGCGCTGGTGGTGGGGACGTCGGCGGGTGCGCAGCGGCTGTGCGGGCTGCTCGCCCAGCACCCGGAGTACGGGATGCGGCCGGTGGGCGTGGTGACGCCGCGGCAGGCGCTGCCGCAGCAGGCGGACGAGACGCCCGCGCTGCCCGTCCTGACCTCGTCGGAGGACACGGTCCGGGCGGTGATCCAGAACAGCGTGCGGGACGTGCTGTTCACGCCGCAGGAGGCGGCCGGGGACCACGGCGACCTCATCGCCCTGCTGCACCGCTACGGGTGCACGGTCTGGCTGCTGGGGGCCCGCCACCCCGAGCGGCGCACCTCGGCGGGCATGAGCCGCCACCTGTGGGGCCACGCCTACCAGCGCCTGGAGCCGCCGGCCGGCGAGCGCGGCATCCCGGCGGCCAAGCGGGCGCTGGACGTCGTCGTCGCAGGGCTGATGCTGCTGGGCGCGCTGCCGCTGCTGGCCGCCTGCGCGCTGGCGGTGCGGGTCTCCGACGGGCCCGGGGTGCTCTTCCGGCAGGAGCGGGTGGGGATGCACGGGCGGCTGTTCGTGCTCCTGAAGTTCCGCACCCTGCGCCCCGCGGACGACCGGGAGGCCGCGACGACGTGGAGCGTCGCCCACGACCACCGGGTCGGCCCCGTCGGCCGGTTCCTGCGCAGGACGTCGCTGGACGAGCTGCCGCAGCTGTGGAACGTGCTGCGCGGCGACATGAGCCTGGTCGGCCCGCGCCCCGAACGCCCGTTCTTCGTCGCGCAGTTCAGCCGTACGCACCCCGGCTACGCGGCCCGGCACCGGATGGTGGTCGGGCTGACCGGACTCGCCCAGGTGCACGGGCTGCGCGGTGACACCTCCATCGAGGACCGCGCCCGCTTCGACAACCACTACATCGACCAGTGGTCGTGGTGGCAGGACGTGTGCATCCTGGTGCGGACCGCGGTGTCGCTGATCCGGCCGGCGGGCAGCTGATGGCGGCCGCGGTGCTCGACGAGGCCCGTCCGGCGCGCGGCGCCGCGCCCGCACCGGCGGCGGGCCCGGGCGCCCGCCCGTGGCGTCGCCTCGCCCCGTACGCCCACCTCGCCCCGCTGCTCGCCGTGATCGCGCTGCTGATGGCCCCGGCGGACGCGTCCGGGGGCGGCACCCCGGCCGACGCGGCGTCGGGGGTGCTCGTCCTGTACTGCGCGGTGCGCCTGCTGCGGCGGCGGGAGCGGCCGCTGACGGCGGTGGGGGCGCTGGTCGTCGGGCTGCCGGTGACCGGGATCGCGCTCGCGTGCGTGACGTCGGCGGACCCGGCGGCGAGCCTGCCGGGCGTCGGCCGCTACCTGCAGGTGTTCGTGCTGGTGCCGCTGGCCGTGCTGCTCGTGGTCCGCGACCGGCGGGACTTCGCCGTCGCCGCCTGGGCGCTGGTCGCGCTCGCCCTGGGCCAGGGTGCGGTGGGGGTGGCGCAGTTCCTGACCGGCACCGGCGCCTCGTACATGGGCCAGGACATCCGCGCGGTGGGCACCTTCGGCCCCTCCGACGTGATGGGCATGGCGACGGTGGTGTCGTACGGGCTCGTCGTGTGCGTGGCGCTCGCCCTGGGGCTCGGTCCGGGTCCCGCAGGGGTGCGGACGCGGCAGGCGGCGGTGGTCTTCGGGGCGCTGCTCGTGGTGCCGCTGGTGCTCTCCTTCAGCCGGGGGGCGTGGATCGCGACGGTCGCCGCCTGCCTGCTGCAGGTGGTGCTCTCCGGCGGGCGGCGGGCACTGCGGGTGCTCGCGACGGTGTCGGCGCTCGGGGTGGTCCTCGTCCTCGGGTTCGGGGTCGGTTCGGCGATGCTCAAGGAGCGGGTCTCCAGCATCACGCAGGTCACCGGCGCCCCCGACCGCTCGGTGACCGACCGGTACACCATGTGGGCGGCCGCCGTGGAGATGTGGCGGGCCGAGCCGGTGACCGGGGTCGGGCTCAAGGGCTTCCCGGAGTACCGCGACAGCAACGCCTCGCTGGCGCTGTCCGCGGGCAGCGACACGGCCGGCGCGGGGCAGGGCTACAAGAAGCAGGCGCTGCTCTCCCCCCACAACATGTACCTGCTCGTCCTCGGCGAGCAGGGCGCGCTCGGTCTGGTGACCCTGCTCGGCAGCTGGCTCGCGCTGCTCGCCCTCGGGCTGCGGCGGCTCGCGGGCGCGGCCCGTACGGGCGGGGCGACCTGGTGCGGGCTGCTCGCGGTCGGGCTGCTCGCGCGGCAGCTGGTGGACTTCGCGTACGCGGACATCGGCGGCCCCTCGACGGTCCTGACCTCGGTGATGTTCGGTCTCGCGGCGTGGTGGGCGCTGGCCGCGGACGGCGGCCCGCGGGGCGGCGCGATCCGCGCCGGGGCGGACCTTCCCGGCCCCGCCCTCGTCGGCGCGGCTCGCGGCGGCGCCGACCGCGCCGGTGCTCTGCGCGGCGGCGGCACGGAGGGCGGGCATGGGGCACGTGGCTGACACCGCCGACGCCGAGACCACCGGCACCGATACGGCCCACGCGCCCGGCGGGCCCCGGCACCGCGGCACTCCCCGGACCGCCGCACCGTGTCCGCGCCGCGAGCCGGCCGGCGGCCCGGTGCCGGGCGGGCGCGCGGCGGACGGTGGC
>NZ_JBHWZH010000214.1:0-6936 GCF_042728285.1 Streptomyces sp. NPDC060194
TCCGTTTGGCTGGGGGGGGGGGGGGGGCGGGGGCGGGTTGGGGGGTCCGCCCGCACCCGCCCCCCCCACCCCCCGGATGTTTCACGTGAAACACAGCCGATGCGGCATCGGGCGATGTTTCACGTGAAACCGAGCCGAATCGGCCTCAGTTGTACGGCCTGGCGGGGAACTACGCCTCGCCGTGACCCAGTTCGATGTCGTACCCGTCGACCCCGCCGCCGTGGACGGTCACCGCGCTCGCCACCGGCGGGTAGCCCGTGGCGATCACCGAGTACTCACCGGCGTCCAGGTCGGCGAAGGCGTACGCGCCGTCCTCGCCGGTGATCGCGGTGGCGGCGACGTTGCCGGCCGCGTCGACGAGCGTGACGCGGGCGTCGACGACGGCCCGGTCCGCGGAGTTCCTCACGACGCCCCGTACGACCGCACCGGAGCGCAGCTGGATCTCGATCCGGGTGACGCCCTGGCCGCCGACCTCGACGGGCAGCGCGACCGGCCGGAAGCCGTCGGAGTTGACCGCGACGGTCACCGCGCCGGGGACCAGCTCGGCGAAGGCGAACTCGCCCTGCTCACCGCTGCGTCCGGCGGCGAGGACGTCGCCGCGCACGTCGGTGACGATCACCATCGCGCCCGGGACGGCCGCCCCGCCGTCCACCGCCGCGACCGTCCCGGCGAGGCCGCTGGTGCCCGACAGGAGGATGTCGTAGGCGAGGGTGTCCTCGCCCACCACGACGGTGGAGGCCTGCGGCTGGAAGCCGTCGGCGGAGGCGATCAGGACGTACGAACCGGCGCCGGGTGCCCCGATCGCGTAGGCGCCGTCGTCGTGGGCGACGGCCCGGCCGAGCTGCTTGCCGGCCAGCGAGATGAGGGTGACGGCGGCCCGCGGGACGGGCGCGCTCTCCGCGCCGCGCACCACACCGCGGACGACGGGGCCGTTCACGGGCGTGGGGGTGGGGACGGCGTCGGCGGGCGCGGCGCGCAGCTCGGCGGTCGCCGCCGGGTCGGCGGGGCCGGCGGCCGCGGCCAGGGCCGGCGCGGGCACCTCGGCGGGCAGCTCCGCGGTCGTGTCGGCCGCCTGCTGTCCGGCCGAGCTGGTCCGCAGCGCGACCTCCTTGATGAACAGGGTCAGGAGCAGCGCGAGGAACGCCGCCGGGGCCGCGAAGAGGAAGACGTCGGCCACGCCGTGACCGTACGCGTCCTCCATGATCGTCCGCAGCGGGGCGGGCAGCGCGTCCAGGTCGGGGATGCCGCCGCCGCCCGTGCCGCCGTGGCCGAACGCCGCGCCCTTCGGACCGAGCGCGGCGACGCCGTCCTTGACGTAGTCGGTGACCCGGTTCGCCAGGACCGCGCCGAGCGCGGAGACGCCGATGGCGCCACCGAGCGAGCGGAAGAAGGTGACGACGGACGAGGCCGCGCCGAGGTCCTCGGGAGCCACCTGGTTCTGCGTGCAGAGCACCAGGTTCTGCATCATCATGCCGATGCCGAGGCCGAGCAGCGCCATGAAGACGGCCACGTGCCAGTACTCGGTGTCGTAGCGGATGGTGCCGAGGGTGCCGAGGCCGGCGGTGACGAGGACGCCGCCCGCGACCAGCCAGCCCTTCCACCGGCCGGTCTTGGTGATGACCTGGCCGGAGACGGTGGAGGAGACGAACAGGCCGGCGATCATCGGGATGGTCATGACGCCGGACATGGTCGGCGACTTGTCCCGGGCCAGCTGGAAGTACTGGCTGAAGAAGACGGTGCCGGCGAACATCGCGACGCCGACGAACAGGGAGGCCAGCGAGGCCAGCGCGATGGTCCGGTTGCGGAAGAGCCGCAGCGGGATGATCGGCTCGCTCGCCCGCGACTCGGTGAGCACGAAGAGCAGGGCGAGCACGACGGCACCGGCCACCATGACCCCGGTCTGCCAGGAGATCCAGTCGTACTTGTCACCCGCGAAGGTGACCCAGACCAGGAGCAGGGAGACCGCGGCGGACACGAGGACCGCGCCCGTCCAGTCGACCTTCACCTTGCGCTTCACGACCGGCAGTTTGAGGGTCTTCTGCAGCACGATCAGGGCGAGCACCGCGAACGGGACGCCGACGTAGAAGCACCAGCGCCAGCCCAGCCAGCTGGTGTCGGTGATGACGCCGCCGAGCAGCGGGCCGCCGACGGTGGCGACCGCGAAGGTGGCGCCGAGGTAGCCGCTGTACCGGCCGCGCTCCCGGGGGGAGATCATCGCGGCCATGATGATCTGCGCGAGCGCCGACAGGCCGCCCACGCCGATCCCCTGCACGACCCGGCAGGCGATGAGCATGCCGGTGTTCTGCGAGAGGCCGGCGACGACCGATCCGCCCACGTAGATGAGGAGCGCGACCTGGACCAGCAGCTTCTTGCTGAACAGGTCGGAGAGCTTGCCCCACAGCGGGGTCGCGGCCGTCATCGACAGGAGGGCGGCGGTCACCACCCAGGTGTACGCGCTCTGCCCGCCGTCGAGGTCGTTGATGATCTCGGGGAGGGCGTTGGAGACGATCGTCGACGACAGGATCGCGACGAACATGCCGAGCAGGAGCCCGGAGAGCGCCTCCATGATCTGCCGGTGGGTCATGGGTGCGCCGTCGCCGGGGGCCGGGTGGTGGCTCCCGTGCTTGGCGTGGCCGCCCCGCACACCGGCCGGTGTGGTCGTCGCCATGGAATTCCTTTGCTTGGTTGCTGCGTGGTCACTGCTTGTCTGTGCCGGGGCGCTTCCCGGGGGAACGGCCGGCCGCCGGCGGGCTGTCGCACACCGGTACGGGGAACGGGCCGTGGGCGTCGCGCCTAGTCCGGGCTGGAGCCGGACGTGCGGCCGCCCGCCGCCGGCGTGCGGCAGTCCCCGAAGCTCGCGCGGAGCCGGTCGAGGAGGGTGTTGAGCTGCCCGACCTCGTCGTCGGACCACTCCCGGAGGGTGACGGCGAGCGAGTCGGTGTAGCGCTGTGCCAGGTCGTCGAGCACGTCCGTGCCGTCCTCGGTGAGCCGCAGGATCCGTGAGCGGCGGTCGCCGGGGTCGGCGACGCGCTCGATCCAGCCGCGCTCGGCGACGTGGGTCACGTGCCGGCTGGTCACCGAGACGTCGACGGCGAGCAGCTCGGCGAGCCGGCCGAGCCGCATCTCGCCGTGCCGCTGCAGCACGTGGAGCACGGCGGCCGATCCGGCGGGGCAGCTCGGCGGGAGGATGCGGGAGAGCTCCCGCTTCACCGCGCCGATCGCGCTGAGCTGCCGGGCGAGCTCCTCGTACTGCCCCTGCCCGGCCACGCGCGCCACTCCGTCCGTTCCGTCCCGACCGCCGGTGCTCCGGAGGTTTGTTGCTTAGGGCAACCATAGAAGTGGTTGGTTGCTACAGGCAAACTCAAAAAGGGCATAGGTCGTCAAAGAATCGGCAAAGGTCCCTTGACGCCGGTGCGGACCGGTCGGCAGGTGACGTGATCACGACGGCGCATGGCGCGAAGTCGCTCCTCGCCGGTCCGGCACCGGCCCTGGGCTGTGCGGCGGGCCGGGTCTTCGCTAGGGTCCTGGCCCATGGCACACAATCCCCACGCTCCTCAGGGCCCCGAGGGACAGCAGCACGACCCGGCGGGCAGCACCCAGATGTTCCGCGCGTTCGTCGACGACGCCCCCGCCTCCGGCGGCCGCGCGCAGGCGACCCGCTCCTCCGGGCCGAACGTCGGTCTGATCGTCGGGGTCGTCCTCGCGATCGTCGTCGTCGCCGCGGTCGCCTGGCTCGCCCTCGGCTGACCCGCCGCCCGCGCGTACCTCTCCCACCCGTCCCTCCTCCGCCGCGACACGACCCGGCCGCCGCCCCCTTCGTCAGGGGGACGGCGGCCGGGTGCGTTCACGGGGGCGGGCCCGTCAGTCGCTGATGAGCCCCTCGCGGAGGGTGGAGAGCGTCCGGGTCAGCAGGCGCGACACGTGCATCTGCGAGATGCCGACCTCCTCGCCGATCTGCGACTGGGTCATGTTGGCGAAGAAGCGCAGCATGATGATCTGCCGTTCGCGCGGCGGGAGTTTGGCCAGCAGCGGCTTCAGCGACTCGCGGTACTCGACGCCCTCGAGCGCGGTGTCCTCGTAGCCGAGCCGGTCCGCGAGCGAGCCCTCGCCGCCGTCGTCCTCCAGGGCGGGGGAGTCGAGCGAGGAGGCGGTGTAGGCGTTGCCGACGGCGAGGCCGTCGACCACGTCGTCCTCGGAGACGCCGAGGACGGAGGCGAGCTCGGCGACGGTAGGGGAGCGGTCGAGCTTCTGCGCCAGCTCGTCGCTCGCCTTGGTGAGCGCGAGCCGCAGCTCCTGGAGTCGGCGCGGCACCCGGACCGACCAGCTGGTGTCCCGGAAGAACCGCTTGATCTCGCCGACCACCGTCGGCATCGCGAACGTGGGGAACTCCACGCCCCGTTCGCAGTCGAAGCGGTCGATCGCCTTGATGAGGCCGATCGTGCCGACCTGGACGATGTCCTCCATGGGCTCGTTGCGGCTGCGGAACCGGGCCGCCGCGTACCGCACCAGGGGCAGGTTGAGCTCGATGAGCGTGTCCCGCACGTAGGTCCGCTCCGGGCTGTCCTGGTCGAGGGCGGCGAGCCGCAGGAACAGGGAGCGGGACAACGTACGGGTGTCGATGGCGCCGGAGACTTCGAGCACGTCGGACGCCGGCGCAGAGTCGTTCCCGCTGTCGTTCTCGCTGCGCGTGAGCACCTTCGAGCTGCCCTGTTCTACGGACATGCCACCCCCTTGAGGTCGCGGACGGTCGCGGCGGACGCTCCCGTCGGAGGAACGCAGCCTCCACCTGAATACCGGAGCGGAGACTGCGGCAAACGCGGTTCCAGCAGAATGTCACATGTCGGCAACACGCTGTAGCGCCAAGTCGACAAATCTGCGCAGGAAAAGGGGGGTCTGTGGCATTTCTGTCGGCAAGGCCCCGCGGCGACCTTCACTCCTGTGAGCTACAACTCGACCCTGTTTGCGGATCGGAGGCGTGCGAAGCTCCGGGCGAGCAGCCGGGAGACGTGCATCTGGGACACGCCCAGTTCGGCGCTGATCTGGGACTGCGTCAGGTTGTTGTAGTAGCGCAGGAGCAGGATGCGCTGCTCTCGCTCCGGCAGTTGCACCAGCAGATGCCGGACCAGGTCGCGGTGCTCGACGCCGTCGAGTTCGGGGTCCTCGTAGCCGAGCCGGTCGACGAGGCCGGGCATGCCGTCGCCCTCCTGGGCGGCCTCCAGGGAGGTCGCGTGGTAGGAGCGGCCGGCCTCGATGCAGGCGAGCACGTCCTCCTCGGCGATCTTCAGCCGCTCGGCGATCTCGGCGGTCGTCGGCGAGCGCCCGTGCATCGTGGTGAGGTCCTCGCTGGCCCCCGTGACCTGCACCCACAGCTCGTGCAGGCGTCTGGGGACGTGCACGGTGCGGACGTTGTCGCGGAAGTAGCGCTTGATCTCGCCGACCACGGTCGGCATGGCGAACGTGGGGAACTGGACGCCCCGGTCCGGGTCGAAGCGGTCGATCGCGTTGATCAGCCCGATCGTGCCGACCTGGACGACGTCCTCCATCGGCTCGTTGCGGCTGCGGAACCGGGCCGCGGCGTACCGCACCAGCGGCAGGTTCGCCTCGATGAGCGCGGTGCGCACCCGGCCGTGCTCGGGCGTGCCGGGCTCCAGGTGCTTGAGCTTGCCGAAGAGGACCTGGGTGAGGGCGCGGGTGTCGGCCGTCCGCTTCTTGGCCGCGGCGGCGGCCGGCGACAGGACGACCTCGGGCCGACCGGGCGCCGGTACGGCGTCGGCGGCGGGCTTGGGCGCGGCCTCGGTGGCGGCGGCCGGGACGGAGACCGGGGCGGTCCCGTCCTGGGACGCCTGCGGCGGGGCTTGCGGCGCAGTACTGGCCGGCACGGTCAACGCGACACCCCTTCGTGGTCCACACTCCGTCAAAAGCGGTCATAGCATCACAAGACATGTCCACTGTGTGCAAGCACCGCAAACTGCCGTGTTGGGGGTGTATCGCGTTCCAAACGTCAAATCGCCCCTCACTCGGGAGAGTGAGGGGCGGGATCGCGCGACCGCCGAACGGGGGCGGTGCGGCGCAGGGGCGCCGGAGGTCAGGCCGCGGGCACCTCGTAGTCGGCGATGACCCAGGTCGCGAACGCGCGCCACTGGCCGGCGGCGGCCTGGTGCGCGGGGTGCTGGATGTACCGGGCGAGCGCGTCCAGGTCGTCGACCGCGGAGTTGATGGCGAAGTCGTAGGCGATGTCCCGCTCGGTGATGTTCCACGCGCACTCCCACGCGCGCAGTTCGGGGATCAGCCCGTCGAGCTCCTCGAACGCCTTCACCCCGGCGGCGACCCGCTCCTCGTCCCGGGAGACACCGTCGTTCAGCTTGAAGAGGACCAGATGGCGGATCACGGAGCGCTCCTGGGATCGTGACGGGCGGACGCCGGATGCTTCCGGATCAGCTGACCAGCTCCGTCATGAAGTCGCCCACGCCGCCGGCGGCGTCCGAGATGCCCACGAACCCTACCTTGACGAGATCGGCGGCCCGCTCGGGCGAGTTGACGATCGTGTACAGGACGAAGACCACCAGCCCCCAGACGATGATCTTCTTCGCGTTCGCCATGCCGTGCGGCCTCCCCTGCCGAACTCCTGAACGGTCGCGTGAGTCTATCCGTGGGCCCTCCGCCGTCGTCCCCGGGACCAACGGCCTTCCGCCTGGGGCCCTTCGCCGGGCCGCGCACCGCTCGTACGGGAGCAGGATGGTGGTCGAGGACGCGGGAACCGGCAGGAGCCCGGCGGACTCGAGGAGCCGGACCCTCTCTGCGGGGTCCGTCGCCGCGCGACCACCCCCTGACCGCGGCGCCGGGCTACGAGGACGGCTCTCATGGGGGAAGCGGCTTGTCCCCCCGATGCCGCTTCCCCCGCCCCCTGCGTGCGCGAGAGGCCCGACCGGTCGCGAC
>NZ_JBHWZH010000215.1:0-6897 GCF_042728285.1 Streptomyces sp. NPDC060194
CCGCCATCGCGGCCCCCGCACTCCTCCTCCCCGTGCCGTACGACACCCCCGTGGCCCTACGGCACCGCGCGACCGGCTCAGTACAGCTTCGCCACCGACGTGCGCGCGGTCTTCTTGAAGGCGGCCAGCGGCGCGTGGTCCAGGTCGCCCATCTGCGCCCAGCGGACGACCGTCACCGTCCGCCCGTCCCGGCCGACCGAGTACAGCGCGATGTCCGAAGGACCGACCACGGGGTCCCGGGTGTCCAGGCTGTAGACGTGCGCCCCCTCCTCCACGGCGATCCGCCCGTGGAACCTCGTCTCGCCCTCCAGGGTCGGGTACTGCTTCTGGAGCCGGGCCAGGCAGGTCCGCACGGCCGCGCGGAGCTTCGTCGCCAGCGCCTTCGCCTCCTTCGGGGTGGCGAGCACGGTCGTCGTCTGCTGGGCGTTCGTGTCGAACTCGGTGCCGAACTCACGGTGCTTGCTCTTCTTCTTCGGCGTCGCCTTCTGCGTGCAGGCGTCCGGAGCGACGCCGGCGCGCACCGGCCCGGCCTGCCAGGGGCTGCTCGACGGCGGCAGCTGACGGGCGGACAGGAAGGCCGGCCCCGGCGTCGCCGACGCCGCGGGGGCGAGCGAGGCGATGACGAGACCGGCGGCGGCGACGGTCACGCCGGTGGTGCGGAACATGTTCATGAAGTCGGGTCCCCGTGCTGTCGAAGGAAATACGGATCGGTCCGTGCGTCCGGCCCGCCGACCTGCCGCGGTCCGGACCAACAGCTTCGAGCGGCCGCCCGAGGGCCGCAAGCGTCCCGGCCCGGGGTGGAACGCTGGAACCGTTCCACCCCCGATGACGTGGCAACTCATGGGCGGGTGGAACGCCGTCCACAGCGGGTCGAGGGGAGCGGACACCGTGGGCACACCGAGCGACACCGAGGCGACCGAGCTCGCGCGCCGGCTGCACGGGCTACGGGAGGGGTCCGGCCGCAGCTACGGGTCGCTGGCCCGCCGGGTGGGGGTCAGCGCGTCGACCCTGCACCGCTACTGCTCCGGCAGCACGGTCCCGGCGGAGTTCGCCCCGGTGGAGCGGCTGGCCCGGCTCTGCGGCTGCACGGGCGGGGACCTCATCGCCCTGCACCGGCTGTGGGTCGGCGCGGACACGGCCCGGCGGGAGCGGATGGAGGCCGGCCCGGCGGGCATCGCCCCGGCCCCGTCCGCGCCTGCCGCCGAGGACGCGGCGAGCGCACCGTGGTCGGCTTCGGCGGTCGTCGGGGACGGGCCGAGCGCCCCGGTGGCTGCCTCGCCCGCCGCCGACGAGGCGGTAGCCGCCTCGGAGCCGGCTTCGGCGGTCGCCGGGAACGCGCCCGCCGCCACGGGACCGCCCGCCACCGCCGTCGGGGAGGCGCCCCCCGGGCCGGGCGGGCCCCGCACCCCCCTGCGGCCGTCCGCCGCTGAGCCCCCGCGCGGGCGGGCCCGCCGCGCCCGGATGCTCTACGCCGCGACCGGCGGGGCCGCCGCCGTCCTCGCCTTCGTGCTGATCCTGGCCTTCGACCACTCGCCGCTCGCGGCCGGCGGGCCCCCCGCCGCCGTCTCCTCCCGTACGCCCGGCGGCGCGGCCCCCGCGGCCCAGCCGCAGCCCCGCACATCGGCAACGCCCACCGCCTCGGGCCCCCGCCCGTCCACCACCCCCTCCCCCTCCGCCTCGGCCTCCGTCTCCGGCGACGCGCTCCCCGGTCCCGGGCGGCCGGGGAAGAGCCCCGCAAGCACGACGCCGCGCCCCGCACCGGCGGCCGGACTTCCGTTCACCTGGAGCGTCGACCAGCACGTCTGGGAGGGCGGCTGCGGCCACTCCTACCTCCTCGACCGCCGGCCCTCGGCCGTCCCGCCCCCGCCCGTGCAGGCCGACGCCGAGCCCTGGGCGCGGTCTCTGGGCGCGGTCCACGCCGGGGACACCCAGGTCCGCGTCACCGTGCAGGGCCGCGGCGGGACGACCGTCGTCCTGCAGTCCCTCCAGGTCAGGGTGGTCGCCCGGAACGCACCGCCGGCGGGCGAGGTCTACCGGATGGACGGCGGCTGCGGCGGCTCGCTCACCCCCCGGCGCTTCGCCGTCGACCTCGACGTGCCCCGCCCCGTCGCCCACCCCCGGGCCGGCAACGACGCCGGCACGCCGATCCCCGCCGTCTCCTTCCCCTACCGCGTCTCGGCGCGCGACCCCGAGATCCTGCTGACCACCGCCCGCACCACCGCCTGCGACTGCGCGTGGTACCTCGAACTCGCCTGGACCGCCGGCGGACGCTCCGGCACCGTCCGCATCGACGACGCCGGACGCCCCTTCCGCACCAGCGGCCACCGGGGCCGCACCGCGTACGGCTACGACACCGAGGCCAGGCGCTGGCTGCCCGAGACGGCGGACGGGACCGCCGAGGCGAGGGCGAACGACCGCCAGGCAACGGAAGATGCGGGCGAATCACCGCAAAGCTAGGCTCGAATGACGCGGCCGCCGTCCGAGGACCATGAGGAGCACGCACCCATGGCAGCACCTGAGCGGGCGGAGATCGGACCGGGGGAGCGCCTCGCGCTGACCCGGATGGGCAGCTTCGACTGGAACCTCGACACGGGCCTGCTCGACCTCGACGCCGCCGCCCACACCGTCCTCGACGTGCCGCCCGACCGCTACGGGGGCACCGCGCGCTCCCTCGCCGACCGGTTGCCGGCCGGCGAGCGCGCGCGCATCGAGACCGCCGTCCGCACGGCGCTCGACGGCGGCCGCTCCTCGTTCGGCGGCTACTTCCAGATCCGGCGCCGCGACGGCATCGTGCAGTGGACCCACCTGCGCGGCCGCGTCCTGCGCGACGGCGACGGCGTCGCGCACCGGGCCGTCGGCATCGTCCGCGACGCCACCACCGAACTCACCGAGTTCGACGTCGTCAGCTCCCTGGAGGCCGGCCGGCAGCGGCGCAGCGCCATGGTCCAGCAGACCACCGAGGCGCTGTCCCAGGCGGTGACCGTCGACGACGTCACCTCCGTGCTCACCGGCCCCGGCGGCGCGCACCGGTTCGGCGCCGAAGGACTCGTGCTCGGCCTCGTCGACGGCGCCGACCTGAAGCTGCTCGACCTCGCCGGCCACACCATGGCGATCCGCGGCGACCTCGAACTGCACCGGGTGGCGGAGTCGCTGCCGTTCGCCGAGGCCGTCCTCACCCAGCGGGCCCACTTCGTCTCCTCGCTGCCCGACCTCGCCGCCCGCTTCCCCCGGCTCGCCCCCTACCTCCGCGACCTGCGCCTGGACGCCGCCGCCCTGCTGCCGCTGGTCGCCCAAGCCCGCTCGATCGGCGGACTCGGCCTGTTCTTCCGCGGCCGCACCGAGTTCTCCGCCCAGGACCGCGACCTGTGCATCGGCCTCGCCGGCATCGTCGCCCAGTCGCTGCAGCGGGCCATCCTGTTCGACGAGGAACGCGCACTCGCCACCGACCTCCAGGCCACCATGCTGCCGCGCTCCATCCCCGACGTGGACGGCGCGGAGATCGCCGTACGCTACCGGGCCGCCCGCAGCGGCCGGAACGTCGGCGGCGACTGGTACGACGTCATCCTGCTGCCGCGCGGCCGGATCGGCGTCGTCGTCGGCGACGTCCAGGGGCACGACACCCACGCCTCGGCGGTCATGGGCCAGCTCCGCATCGCCCTGCGCGCCTACGCGGCCGAGGGCCACAGCCCCGCCACCGTCGTCTCCCGCGCCTCGCGCTTCCTCGGCGAGCTCGACACGGAGCGCTTCGCCACCTGCACCTACGCCCAGATCGACCTCGGCTCCGGAGTCGTCCGCGCCGTCCGGGCCGGGCACCTCGGCCCGCTGGTGCGGCACACCGACGGGCGGATCGGCTGGCCGCGGCTGCGCGGCGGCCTCCCGCTCGGCATCGCGACCGACTTCGACGACGAGGACTACCCCGAGACCCGCCTCGACCTGGTCCCCGGCGAGACCCTCGTGCTCTGCACCGACGGCCTGGTCGAGGAGCGCGGTCTCGACATCTCCGACGGCCTGGCCGCCTTCGCCGACGCCGTACGGGAGGGGCCCACGGGCGCCGAGGCGCTCGCCGACCGGCTCGCGGAACGCCAGGAGGAGAGCGGCGCCGACGACGACGTGGCGCTGCTCGTACTGCGCCGCACCCCCGACTCCGGCACCCCCCAGGCCCCGCGCATGCACGCCTACGTCCACGAGGCCGACCCCGAGGACCTGGTCGAGGCGCGACGGGCCCTGCGGCGCAGCCTCCACGACTGGGGCTTCACCGAACTCGCCGACGACGTCGAGGTGGCGGCCGGCGAACTGCTCGTCAACGTGCTGCTGCACACCGAGGGCGGAGCCGTGCTGACCCTGGAGGTGCTGCCGGAGCCGGTCCGCCGCGTCAGGCTCTGGGTCCAGGACCGGTCCAGCGTCTGGCCGCGCCGCCGCACCCCCGGCGAGGCGGCGACCTCCGGCCGCGGGCTCCTGATGGTCGACTCGGTCGCCGACAGCTGGGGCGTGGAGCCGCGGGGCGACGGCAAGGCGGTGTGGTGCGAGTTCGTCCCGGCCGCCGCGGGCCGTTGACGCGCCACCCCGTCCGTCCGGCCGCCCGGCCCGCCGCGGACCGCACCCCGGCCGCGTGGTCCCGACGAAGTCCTGTCGAACCGGGTGCTCCCGCTCGCCCCACCACCCACACTTGGGCATGGTGAGTAGCGAACGCCGAAACCGACGGGAGGCACCGATGGGTACCGAGGTGGTGAGCCTCAGCGGGCTGCCGATGGACACCGCCGAGGTGCTCGCCCTCAGCCGCACCGGCTGCTTCGTGTGGGAGCCGGACGCCGCCTACCTCGCCCTTGACGCGACGGCCCTGTCCGTCCTCGACCTCGACGGCACCGGCTTCGACGGCGACCCGCACGCGGTCGCCGCCCGCGTCCCCGCCGACGGCATCGCCCGCCTCCTGCGGTCCGTGCGGGACGTGCAGACCGGCGCGGCCGAGTCGATGGGGGCCTCCTTCCCCGTCGCCCGCCGGGACGGCTCCGTGCGCTCCGTGCACGCGCTCGGCCGGCTGGTGCGCGGCCGGGGCGACGTGCCGGACCGGATCGTCGGCACCCTCCACGACGTGGCCGAGGAGCAGGGCGGCGCGGCCGGCCTCGACGCCGCCGTCCGCCAGACCGGCGCCGCGCTGCTCTACGCCCGCACGGTCACCGAGGTCGCCCGGACCGTCGCCGGACCCGAGACCGTACGCCGCTTCGGCGCGCACGGCATCAGCCTCGGCATCGTCGACCTCGGCCGGATCCGGCTGGCCGGCGTCGTCGGCGAGACCAACGCCCGCTTCCTCGACTCCCACCGGGCCCGGCTCACCGAGCACTGGCCCATGAACGACGTCGTGCGCAGCCGCAGCCCCCGCTACTTCGTCTCCCGCGCCTCCTTCCTGGAGACCTACCCCCAGATGGCCGAGGACCTGGAGGGCACGACGGCCACGGCCGCCGCCTTCCTCCCGCTCGTCGTGCGCGGCTCCGCCATCGGGGCCCTGAGCCTGACCTACGAAGGCCGCGGCGACTTCTCGGTCGAGGAGCGCGCCCTGCTCGGCCGGCTCGCCGACACCGTCGGGCAGGCGCTGCGCCGCGTCATGCTCGTCGAGCAGACCCGCGACATGGCGGCCCGACTGCAGTCCGCCATGCTGCCGCGCCGCATTCCCGACATCCCGCTCGGCGACGTCGCCGTGCGCTACCGCTCCGCGCGCGCCGGCACCCGCATCGGCGGCGACTGGTACGACGTCATGCTCCTCGACGACCACGGCGTGGGGTTCGCCATCGGCGACGTCCAGGGCCACGACACCGAGGCCGCCGCCATCATGGGCCAGCTGCGGATCGCGATGAACGCCTACGCCACCGACGGCCACAGCCCCGCCGGCGTCCTCGCCCGCGCCTCCCGCTTCCTCGACGAGCTCCAGGTCGACCGGTTCGCCACCTGCCTCTACGCGGAGATCGACCTCGCGACCGGCATGGTCCGCGCCGCCTCGGCCGGCCACCCCTCGCCGTACGTGCGGCGCGCCGACGGGACCGTGGAGCCGCTGCTGATCGCCAACGGCCCTCCGCTGGGCGTCCGGACGGCCGGCGAGGCCCGGCCCTACGGCAGCAGCGCGTTCACCCTCGGCCCCGGCGACACCCTGCTGTTCTTCACCGACGGGCTGGTGGAGCGGCCCGGCGAGGACATCGACACCGGCCTCGACCGGCTGGCCGACGCCCTGCGTTCGGCGCCGGAGGAGCTGCAGGAACTCGCGGACCACCTGGACGAGACGATGGCCGGTGTGCGCGAACCGGAGGACGACGCCGCGCTGCTGGTCCTGCGCCGCCGCGGGTGAGCCTCCCGGGCCGACGGTCCAGGGGCCCGGCCGCCCCCCGGTCGGGCGCTCCCGACGTGCGGACCTCCCCGCCCGGGCGTAGGAAGGAGTTCCGCACCACGCGAACGGAGCCGGCCGATGGACGACTACCCCCTGCTCGACGTCTTCCTGTCGATGCTGTACTTCTTCCTCTGGGTCATGTGGTTCTTCCTGCTGTTCAAGGTGGTCACGGACATCTTCCGCGACCACTCCCTGAGCGGCTGGGGCAAGACCGGCTGGCTCATCGTCGTCCTCCTGCTGCCGTACCTCGGCGTCTTCATCTACCTGATCGCCCGCGGGCGGAGCATGGGGGAGCGGGACGCCAAGCAGCTGCACGACCAGGAGGCGGCTTTCCGCAGCTACGTGCAGAAGGCGGCGGGCTCCGGCGGCGGTGTCGACGAGCTGCACAAGCTCTCCGAGCTGAAGGCCCGGGGCGACCTCACGCCCGAGGAGTTCGAGCAGGCCAAGCAGAAGCTGCTGGCCTGACGGCGCTCACCGGGACGCACGACGGGTGCCGCCCTCCTCCGCGCGGAGGAGGGCGGCAC
>NZ_JBHWZH010000216.1:0-6889 GCF_042728285.1 Streptomyces sp. NPDC060194
CCGCCGGCACCGGCCCGGCCGACGCCGCCCCCCAGCGCCCCGGCGGCTGGCCGACCGCCCCCGGCCGGCCCGCCGCGCCCGCGCCGCAGGGGCCCGCCCCGCAGCCGACCCGCCCCGAGGCCCCCGCCGCGCCGCCGTCCGTGGTCTCCGGCGACACCTCGCAGGTGCGCTCCATGTGGCCCGGCATCCTCGACGCGGTGAAGAACCGCCGCCGCTTCACCTGGATCCTGCTCAGCCAGAACGCCCAGGTGGCCGGGTTCGACGGCACCACCCTCCAGCTCGGCTTCATCAACGCCGGTGCGCGGGACAACTTCGCCTCCAGCGGCAGCGAGGAGGTGCTGCGCCAGGCGCTGTCCGAGCAGTTCCACGTGCAGTGGAAGATCGAGGCGATCGTCGACCCCACCGGCGGCTCCGCCCCGCCGCCCGCCGCCACCGGCTTCGGCGGCAGCGGCGGCACGGGCGGGTACGGCAACCCGGCCCCGGCCCCCCGGCCCGCCCCGGCGCCCGCCCCGGCCCCCCAGCCGTACTCCCCGCCCCCGGCCGCCCCCGCGCCGCACCCCACGGCGCCGCGGCCGACGGCGGACCAGCCTCCTCGGCCCCCCGCGACCGAGGCGTACCGCGCCCCCGAACCCGTAAAGGACGTGCGGCCGCCGGTGTCCGTCGAGGACGACGTGCCGGAGGACGACGATCCGGATCTGGACGAGACCGCGCTCACCGGGCACGAGCTGATCGTGCGTGAGCTGGGGGCGACGGTTGTGGAGGAATACACCAACGAGTAGGGGTCGCCCGCTCGGCGGATAGGCTGAGCCGTGTGAAGGTCCTTGTCATCGGCGGCGGCGCCCGCGAACACGCCCTGTGCCGCTCACTGTCCCTCGACCCCGCGGTCACCGCCCTGCACTGCGCCCCCGGCAACGCCGGGATCGCGGAGGTCGCCGAGCTGCACCCGGTCGACCAGCTCGACGGTGCGGCCGTCGCCGCGCTCGCCGGCCGGCTGGAGGCCGGTCTCGTCGTGGTCGGCCCCGAGGCCCCGCTGGTCGCGGGCGTCGCCGACGCGGTGCGCGAGGCGGGCATCCCCTGTTTCGGGCCGTCCGGCGAGGCCGCGCGCCTCGAGGGCTCCAAGGCCTTCGCCAAGGACGTGATGGCCGCGGCCGAGGTGCCCACCGCGCGCTCCTACGTCTGCACCACCCCGGCCGAGGTCGACGAGGCGCTGGACGCCTTCGGCACCGGCGACCCCTACGTGGTCAAGGACGACGGGCTCGCGGCCGGCAAGGGCGTGGTCGTCACCACCGACCTGGCCGAGGCCCGCGCGCACGCGCTCGCCTGCGAGCGGGTCGTCATCGAGGAGTACCTCGACGGCCCCGAGGTCTCCCTCTTCGCGATCACCGACGGCGTCACGGTCGTCCCGCTGACCCCCGCCCAGGACTTCAAGCGGGCGCTCGACGGCGACGAGGGCCCGAACACCGGCGGCATGGGCGCCTACTCGCCGCTCCCGTGGGCGGACCCGAAGCTGGTGGACGAGGTCCTCGAGACCGTCCTGCAGCCGACGGTGGACGAGCTGCGCCGCCGCGGCACCCCCTTCTCCGGGCTGCTCTACGCCGGGCTCGCCATCACCTCGCGCGGCGTGCGGGTCATCGAGTTCAACGCCCGCTTCGGCGACCCCGAGACCCAGGTCGTCCTCGCCCGGCTGCGCACCCCGCTGGCCGGCGTGCTGCTCGCCTCCGCGAACGGCTCGCTCGACGTGCTGCCCCCGCTCGCCTGGCGCGACGAGGCCGCCGTCACCGTCGTCATCGCCTCGAACGGCTATCCGGCCGACCCGCGCACCGGCGACCCGATCGACGGGCTCGCGGACGTCGCCGCGCAGGACGCCCCGCACGCCTACGTCCTCCACGCCGGGACGAAGCAGGACGGCGACCGGGTGGTCAGCGCCGGCGGCCGGGTGCTCTCGGTGACCGCGACGGGCGCCGACCTGACCGAGGCGCGGTCGCGGGCGTACGCGGCCGTCGGGCGGATCGGGCTCGAGGGCTCGCACCACCGGAGCGACATCGCGGCCGAGGTGGCGCAGGAGGCGGGCCGGGCGTAGGGGGCCTCCGGGCGGCGCGGGAAGCCCCCGAAAGGCCCGGCGCGGGCGGCGAAACGTATCGCCCAGGCCCTTCCCAGACGACACCCCGGCTGTCCACCGAATGCCAGCACCTTTACCCAAAGCCATTCCATCGGGTGAGCGCCAGCTCATCTGCATGACGCGCGCCGCACCCCCAACTAGGGTGCGGCGCAGGCTTTCCGGCACTTGGCCCATCGGCATTGCGATGTCAGTGGCGAGTGCCACAGTGGGGGAGTGAGCAACGCAGCCCGTCGGTGACAGGAGGGGGTGAGGTCCGGCCGTGTCAGGTACCGGGAGCAGGGAAGACCGGGTCGGCGCACGCCAGGAGCGCGAGACGCCGTCCGCGCGGGACCGCGCCCTCGCTGTGCTGCGGGTCCGCGGCCGCGCGCTGGCCGTGGCCCTGCTGCCGGCGGCCGTCGCCGTCGTCCTCCTCGCGGGCCTCCTGACGAGTCACCTGCTCGGCGCCGGCTGGGACGCGGCCCGCTGGGTGCTGACCCCGCTGGCCGCCGTCGTCCTGCTCGCCGCCGCGGCCTTCGGCCTCGCGGTGGTGCGGGCCCGCCCGGCCGTCACCCCCACCGTGCCGGTCCCGGAGTCCGCCGCCCCCGAGCTCTACCGCCTGGTGCGCGAGCTGGCCGACCGGCTCGACGTCCCCGCGCCCTCCGCGATAGCCCTGACCCCGGACTGCGACAGCTGGCTTGAGGACCGCACGCACCCCGCGACGGCCCCGCCCGAGGAGTCCGGCGGGCCCTCCCGGGGCGGGCGGCGCAGGACCACCGCCGCCCCCGTCCTCGTCATCGGCTCCCCCTTCCTGTGGTGGATGCGCGTCGGCGAGCTGCGCGCGATCCTCGCCCCGGTCGTCGCCGGCACCGGCCCCTCCGCCCACCCCGACATAGCCGCCGCCCGCCGCTTCCTGCGCGGGCTCGACGCGGCGGCCGCCCCGCCCGAACCCGGCCTCGGCCGGCTCGCCCGCGCGGCCCGCGCCGCCACCGCCCGCCTCGCCCGCCTGCTGCTGCGCGCCTGCCGGGTGCACGCCGCGGAGATGGAGCGCGGCGTGGCCGCCGCCGCTGCGGACCGCGCCCAGGGAGTGGACTACGGGGTGCGGATCGTCGCCCAGGAGCAGATTGGTCTCGCCTACGCCGGCTGGGATCGCCTGCTCACCCGCGTCGCCCTGCCCGCCTGGCGGATGGGCCGCTGGCCCGCCCGGCTCGACGTCGGCGTGGTCGCCGCCCTGACCGAGCTGTCCCGCCGCGACCGGCTGGCCGACGGCTTCACCTCCCGCCTCGGCGAGCGCCCGGCCTGCGACCTGCTCGAGGAACCCGGCGTGATCGACGAGTCGGTCTCCCTCCTCGCCGCCCGCCTCTTCCACGGCGGCCCCGTCGCCCCCGGCCCCGACTGGTCGCCGGTCGACTGGCAGGCCTATCCCGAGGAGGTCGTCGACCGGAAGTGGCGTACGGAGGCGGCCCGGCTGCACCGGGTCCTCGACCGCCTCGGCGTCCGGCGCACACCCGCCGGCGGGCAGCCGGACGGCGCGGCCCCCGCGGACGCCCCCTACGGCAGCGGCCCGACCCTCGCCCGGGTCATCGACCACTTCGCCGCCGGGGGCGATGCCCTCGCCGCCGGCATCACCGCGGAGGTGGCCCGCGAGGAGGCCGCCGCCCCGCGCCCGTCGGCCGCCCCCGCGGGCACCGACCCGCTGCTCGACCACGGGCCGCTGCCGCTGTTCCCCCTCCAACCCCCTCGCACCGAGCGCGAGCTGCTCTCCGACCACGTCACCGCCATGGTCTGCTGCGCCGCGATGGACACCGCCGGCGCCGTCCCCGGGCTCGACTGGCTCGACGGCCCCGCACTGCTCGTCGACGGCGAACGGCGCACCGACCTCGGCAGCCCGGTCCTGTCCCTGGTGGAGGACGGCGACCCGGAGCCCCTGCGGCACTGGCTGTCGGAGCTCGGCGTCCGCGCCGAGAAGCCGGTCCGGCTGGTCTGACCGGATGCGGAGCAGGGTGTTCCGCATCATCGGATTCGCGACGAGCAGTGACGCGTCGCGTGCGTTATGTGATGTGCTGGTGTCGGCCGTCCGGACGACCGGTGCGATCCCGGCCGCACGGCGAGCACCGCGCACACCCCGCGCGGCGGGCCGCACCGTCACCGAGGGAGGGGAGCCCCCATGAGCGCAGAGCGCTCGGAGCGCGCCGAGCAGATCCGGCGCTGGGAGTCGGGCGCCCTGGCCCACGCCGTGTCCGACCCCTTCGGCCAGGGGCCGCTGCCCTGGCTGCGCGGCAGCGAGACCTACTTCGACGACACCGGCCAGGTCGTCCCCTGGTACGTCGACCTGCCCACCGCCGACGGCCGCATGATCCCCTCCCCGCGCTCCTCCGGCGGCCCCCGCACCGCCGACGACGTGCGCCGCCAGATCAAGGGCTTCACCTCCACCGGCGCCGCGGCCCCCGGCGAGTCCATCGACTTCCACATCACCGTCGACCCGCCGCAGCAGTTCAGCGTCGACATCTACCGGATCGGCCACTACGGCGGCGACGGCGCGGCGAAGATCACCACCAGCCCCCGGCTCTCCGGCATCGTCCAGCCGGCCCCGCTCACCGCCGACCGCACGGTCTCCTGCCACCACTGGTGGCTGTCCTGGCGGCTGCAGATCCCCACCTACTGGTCCATCGGGGCCTACGTCGCCGTCCTCACCACCGCCGACGGCTACCGCTCGCACATCCCCTTCACCGTCCGCGACTCCCATCCCGCCGACCTGCTGCTCCTGCTCCCCGACGTCACCTGGCAGGCGTACAACCTCTACCCCGAGGACGGCCGCACCGGCGCCAGCCTCTACCACGCCTGGGACGAGCGGGGCCGGCTGCTCGGCGAGTCCGACGCCGCCGTCACCGTCTCCTTCGACCGCCCCTACGCGGGCGCCGGCCTGCCCCTGCACGTGGGCCACGCCTACGACTTCATCCGCTGGGCCGAGCGCTACGGCTACGACCTCGCCTACGCCGACACCCGCGACCTGCACGCCGGCCGCATCGACGTCGCCCGCTACCGCGGCCTGGTCTTCCCCGGCCACGACGAGTACTGGTCGGTGCCCATGCGCCGCACCGCGGAGGCGGCCCGCGACCGGGGCACCTCGCTCGTCTTCCTCTCCGCCAACACCATGTACTGGCAGGTCGAGCTGAGCCCCTCGCCCTCCGGCGTCGCCGACCGGCTGCTGACCTGCCGCAAGCGCCGCGGCCCGGGCAAGCCGGCCCTGTGGCGCGAGGTGGACCGCCCCGAGCAGCAGCTGATGGGCATCCAGTACGCGGGCCGGGTCCCCGAGCCGGCCCCGATGGTCGTCCGCAACGCCGAGCACTGGCTGTGGGACGCCACCGGCGCGCTCGACGGCGACGAGATCGACGGCCTCGTCGCCGGGGAGGCCGACCGCTACTTCCCGCGCACCGCGCTCCCGCCGCACGAGGGCCGCATCCTGCTCGCGCACAGCCCCTACGAGGACCACGAAGGGGCCCTGCGCCACCAGGAGACCTCCCTCTACCGCGCCCCCTCCGGCGCGCTCGTCTTCGCGTCCGGCACCTTCGCGTGGTCGCCCGCCCTCGACCGCCCCGGCCACGTCGACCCGCGGATCCAGCGGGCGACGGCCAACCTCCTGGACCACATCTGCAAACGCGTGTGACCTGGCACCTCACGGGTACCGCGTCCCACCCACCCCCAGGCACCCGGTGGCCGCGTCCGCTCCCCGGATGCGGGAGAATCGGAGCCCTTGGCCAGAACCACGGGAGGGAACCGTGTCCGGATTCGTAGAAAAGCCCGAGCCGATCGAGGTTCCGGGCCTGGTGCACCTCCACACCGGCAAGGTGCGCGAGCTGTACCGCAACGAGGCGGGCGACCTCGTGATGGTCGCCAGCGACCGCATCTCGGCGTTCGACTGGGTGCTGCCCACCGAGATCCCCGACAAGGGACGCGTCCTCACCCAGCTCTCGCTGTGGTGGTTCGACCAGCTCGCCGAGCTCGTCCCGAATCACGTCATCTCCACCGAGCTGCCGCCCGGCGCCCCCGCCGACTGGGCCGGGCGGACCCTGGTCTGCCGCTCGCTGGAGATGGTCCCCGTCGAGTGCGTGGCCCGCGGCTACCTCACCGGCTCGGGCCTCGCCGAGTACCGCGAGACCCGCACGGTCTGCGGCCTCGCCCTCCCCGAGGGGCTGACCGACGGCTCCGAGCTGCCCGCACCGATCTTCACCCCGGCCACCAAGGCCGCCGTCGGCGAGCACGACGAGAACGTCAGCTACGAGGAGGTCGCCCGCAAGGTCGGCGCGGAGACCGCCACGCAGCTCCGCCAGACGACCCTGGCCGTCTACGGCCGGGCGCGGGACATCGCCCGCGAGCGCGGCATCATCCTGGCCGACACCAAGTTCGAGTTCGGCTTCGCCGCCGGGGACACCGGCCGGGACGGCAACCCGCCCACCCTCATCGCCGGCGACGAGGTGCTCACCCCCGACTCCTCCCGCTTCTGGCCGGCCGACACCTGGCAGCCGGGCCGCGCCCAGCCGTCCTACGACAAGCAGTACGTCCGCGACTGGCTCACCTCGTCCGCCTCGGGCTGGGACCGCGCGAGCGAGACCCCGCCGCCGCCCCTCCCGCAGGAGGTCGTGGACGCCACCCGCGCCAAGTACGTCGAGGCGTACGAGCAGCTCACCGGGGTGCCCTGGTCGTAGCCGCCCGCCGGGCCCCCGCGTTCGCCGAGCGGGGGCCCGCGCGCCCCGTCCCGGTACGACGAAGGCCCCGGTCCGTGGGACCGGGGCC
>NZ_JBHWZH010000217.1:0-6841 GCF_042728285.1 Streptomyces sp. NPDC060194
AAGTGGACGCGGGCGGCGGACCGTTGCCTCGGGGGGACGCCGACGGCCGTCCCTCGGGGGAGCCGTCAGACGGCGGCCTTCTTCAGGCGGCGCCGTTCACGCTCGGAGAGGCCGCCCCAGATGCCGAAGCGCTCGTCGTTGGAGAGGGCGTACTCCAGGCACTCGGAGCGGACCTCGCACGCCAGGCAGACCTTCTTGGCCTCACGGGTGGAACCGCCCTTCTCCGGGAAGAAGGACTCGGGGTCGGTCTGCGCGCAGAGGGCGCGCTCCTGCCAGCCGAGCTCCTCCTCGGCCTCGTCGACCAGCAGTTCCTCAAACAGCTCGGTCATGTAAAGCCCCTCATCCGTTCTCGCTGCCCCGTGGTGTTGACGTGACCGGTTTCGGTCGAACGACACGAGTGAAATTACAAGCGGGTCATTCCCGGCGAGTCAAGCCAAGATCTGCTATTGGGCCCCTGATTCACCCTGCGGAACCAAGGCCTTGCAGAAAGTGTTCATATCGGGATGGACCCCGACATTTGCCACCGGCTCACTCGCCCCTTCCGTGCCGTCCGGCACGACGTGGCCGCGGGCGCGCGGGACTCACGGGACACGACTGACGTCGCAGGTATCCCCATCCCGGAGTGCACAAACCTTTCGCCTGGGAGAGCAACCGGAAAAGGTGAATCACAGCTCACATAGGGGACATCGGGTTGACACCGCGCGCATGACCCGGTCTCCTGTTGGGCATGCTCGCGAATTCGGCGCTTGTGGCGACTCACACCGGTGAGTCCCTCCGCGCTGCCCGCGCGTGCTGTTGCTGTACGAGCTGTTGAGCCCACCGAGCGCTCCAGCCACCCCCCCACCGCAGTTGCGACAGCCCCGCGCGTCCCCCGTCACCGGGACGCGGCCCCCGCGCCTGACTCACCCGTTGAGGACCCTCCGCAGATGAACAGCGACGTCGAGATCGCCGGCGACATCCTCGCCGTGCAGCACCTCCTGCGCCCCGCGCCCGAGCACCCCGCCACCGTGGCCGACTTCGTGGGCCTCGCCCGGTCGATCGCGGCCGACCGCGACCAGTGGGCGCACCTCGTCGAGTACGACGCCGCCTCCCGCTGGTACCACCGGCTGCGCACCGGGCCCGGCTACGAGGTCTGGCTCCTGAGCTGGGTGCCGGGCCAGGGCAGCGGCCCGCACGACCACGGCCCCTCCTCCGGCGTACTGACCGTCTTGGAGGGCGAACTGACGGAGCGTACGGAGCGCGGCGCGCGGGCGCTGGCCCCCGGCGCGCAGCGGGTCTTCGCGCCCGGCTACGTCCACGACGTCGTCAACGACGCGCTGGAGCCCGCCGTCAGCCTGCACGTGTACTTCCCCGGTCTGACGGAGATGCCCATGCACACCGCGCGGTGCGCCTCCGCCGTCCCGCGCGGGACCGCGCCCGGGAGCGCCGTACCGGCCTAGGACCTCGCGCGGAGCCCGCCCGGCGGCGATGTCGCACCCGCCTGACATGCTGGGCGCATGCGACGCATTGTGGTTCTGGCCGGGGGCATCGGTGGTGCCCGTTTCCTGCGTGGGCTGAAGGCCGCGGCCCCCGACGCGGAGATCACCGTCATCGGCAACACCGGTGACGACATCCACCTGTTCGGGCTCAAGGTCTGCCCCGACCTCGACACCGTCATGTACACCCTCGGCGGCGGCATCAACGAGGAGCAGGGCTGGGGCCGCGAGGACGAGTCGTTCACGGTGAAGGCCGAACTCGCCGCGTACGGCGTGGGTCCCGAGTGGTTCGGGCTCGGCGACCGGGACTTCGCCACCCACATCGTGCGGACCCAGATGCTCGGCGCGGGCTTCCCGCTCAGCGCCGTCACCGAGGCGCTCTGCGACCGCTGGCAGCCGGGCGTCCGGCTGATCCCGATGTCCGACGACCGCGTGGAGACCCATGTGGCGGTCGACCTCGAAGGCGAGCGGCGCGCGATCCACTTCCAGGAGTACTGGGTGCGGCTGCGCGCCTCCGTCGAGGCGCACGCGGTGGTCCCCGTCGGCGCCGACCAGGCCAAGCCCGCACCGGGCGTCCTGGAGGCGATCGCCGCCGCCGACGTCGTCCTCTTCCCGCCGTCGAACCCCGTGGTGAGCGTCGGCACCATCCTCGCCGTGCCGGGGATCCGGGAGGCGATCGCGCAGGCGGGCGTGCCCGTCGTCGGCCTCTCCCCCATCGTCGGGGACGCGCCGGTGCGCGGGATGGCCGACAAGGTGCTCGCCGCCGTCGGCGTCGAGGCCACGGCCGGTGCGGTGGCGCTGCACTACGGCTCCGGGCTGCTGGACGGCTGGCTGGTCGACACCGTCGACGCCGGCACGGTCGAGGCGGTCGAGGCGGCGGGCATCCGCTGCCGGGCGGTGCCGCTGCTGATGACCGACCTGGACGCCACCACCGCGATGGCGCGGGCCGCCCTGGAGCTCGCCGAGGAGGTGCGCGCGTGACCGGATCGCCCGCCTTCCGGGTCTGGGCCGTCCCCGGGCTCCCCGAGATCGGCCCCGGCGACGACCTGGCCCGGGTCATCGCGGCCGCCGCGCCCGACCTGGCCGACGGGGACGTCGTCCTGGTCACCTCCAAGATCGTCAGCAAGGCCGAGGGGCGGATCGTCGCCGCGGACTCGCGCGAGGAGGCGATCGACGCGGAGACCGTCCGCGTGGTGGCCCGGCGCGGGACGCTGCGGATCGTGGAGAACCCGCAGGGTCTCGTCATGGCCGCGGCAGGGGTCGACGCGTCGAACACGCCGAAGGGGACGGTGCTCCTGCTGCCGAAGGACCCCGACGCCTCCGCCCGCGCCGTGCGGGAGGGGCTGCGGGAGGCGCTCGGGGTGGACGTCGGGGTGCTCGTCACCGACACGTTCGGGCGACCCTGGCGGGCCGGGCTGACGGACGTGGCGATCGGCGCGGCCGGGGTGCGGGTCCTGGACGACCTGCGCGGCGGGTTCGACGCGCACGGCAACCCGCTCAGCGCGACCGTCGTGGCGACGGCGGACGAGCTGGCCGCGGCCGGCGACCTGGTCAAGGGCAAGGCGGCGGGGCTGCCGGTCGCCGTCGTGCGCGGCCTCGGCCACGTCGTAGCCGACGAGGCCGAGGGGGCGCGGGCGATGGTGCGGCCCGCCGCGGACGACATGTTCCGGCTCGGCACCTCCGAGGCGGTGCGCGAGGCGGTGACCCTGCGGCGGACCGTCCGCGCGTTCACCGGTGAGCCGGTCGACCCCGGGGCGGTGCGCCGCGCGGTCGCCGCGGCGGTCACGGCGCCGGCGCCGCACCACACGACGCCCTGGCGGTTCGTGCTCCTGGAGTCCGCCGCCTCCCGCACCCGCCTCCTGGACGCGATGCGCGACGCGTGGGTCGCCGACCTGCGGCGGGACGGGAAGTCCGAGGAGTCGATCGCCAAGCGGGTCCGGCGCGGGGACGTGCTGCGCGACGCGCCCTGCCTGGTGGTGCCGTGCCTGGTCATGGACGGCTCGCACCACTACGGCGACGCGCGCCGGGACGCGGCCGAGCGGGAGATGTTCGTCGTGGCGACCGGGGCGGGGGTGCAGAACTTCCTCGTCGCGCTCGCCGGGGAGCGGCTCGGTTCGGCGTGGGTGTCCTCGACGATGTTCTGCCGGGACGTGGTGCGCGAGGTGCTGGAGCTGCCGGAGTCGTGGGACCCGATGGGGGCGGTGGCCGTCGGACACGCGGCGCAGGCCCCGCGGGAGCGGCCCGGCCGGGCGGCGGAGGACTTCATCGCGGTGCGGTGAGCGCGAGGGCGGCGAGCCCGGCGAGGTGGCGAGCCCGGCGAGGTGGCGAGCGGGGTCGCTCAGAGCAGGGCGATGTCCGTCTTCGGCATCTTCGGCTGCCGGCGCGGCGGGGTGCGGCCGCTCAGCAGGATGAGGCGGGCCGCGCGGTGGCGCTGGCCGGCGTACGGCGCGAGCAGCTCCAGCATGCGGGCGTCGTCGGCCTCCCGCTCGTCCGCCAGCGCGTAGCCGACGATGCCGGGGAGGTGGAGGTCGCCGGTCGTCACGGCGTCGGGGGCGCCGTGGCTGCGCTGGACGGTCTCGGCGGCGGTCCAGGGGCCGATGCCGGGGACCAGCTGGAGGCGTTTCGCGGCGTCCTCGGGGGACATCGCCGCCGCCTCCTCCAGGCGGCGGGCCACCCGCACCGCGCGCAGGATCGTCGACGCGCGCTTGTTGTCGACGCCGGCGCGGTGCCAGTCCCATGACGGGATCAGCGCCCAGGTGCGGGGGTCCGGGAGCACGTACATGCCGAGTTCGGCGGGGGCGCCGGGGGCGGGGTCGCCGTACCGGCGCAGGAGCCTGCGCCAGGCGCGGTAGGCCTCGTCGGTGGTGACCTTCTGCTCCAGGATCGAGGGGATCAGGGACTCCATCACCAGGCCGGTGCGGGTGAGGCGCAGGCCCGGGCGCCGGTGGGCGCTCGTCGCGAGCAGGCGGTGGCGGGGAGTGAACGCGGCGGGGTCGTCCTCGGCGCCGAGCAGTCCGGGGAGGTTGTCCATCAGCCACGGGGCGCCCGGGCCCCAGGCGTCGGCGTGCACCTCGCGGGTGGCGGTGGCGCGGAGGCGGATCGTGCCGGGGCCCAGGGGGGTGCGGGTGCAGCGCCAGACGGTGCCTGCCGCCGTACGGCGGTAGGCGGGGTCCTGGGGGCCTCTGCGCAGGGGCTGGGTGACCAGCGCGAGGTCCGTCACGTCGTACGGCGGGGTCCAGCGGGTGGTCGCCGTCGGCGCGGACGGTTCGACGGTCGCCGTCGGGCGGGGGCGGGGGAGGAAGCGGCCGGACACGCGCACGAGCGTACGGGGTCGGTGGGGCTGCCGGGGCTCCCTCGTGCCGGGAGAGGCCGACCTCACGCGTCCGACGAGAACCGCACCGCCCCCGCCGGGAGTACCGCGTCGCACCAGACCCGCGCCCCGGAGCGCAGTTCGTTGTCGGCGCCGACGGCGGCGCCGTCGCCGATGACGGAGTCGTGGACGGTGGCGCGGGTGCCGATGACGGCGCCCTCGCCGACGAAGGAGTCGGTGACGACGGCGCCGGGCTCGACGGTGGCGCCGGCAAGGAGGACGCTGCCGCTGATGCGCGCGCCGGCGCCGACGGCCGCGCCGGGGCCGACGACGGTGCCGGCGGTGAGCTTGGCGTCGGGGGCGACGGCGGCGCCGTCGAGGACGAGGCTGTCGCCGCACCGGCCGGGGACGGCCGGGGAGGGGGCGCGGCCGAGGACGAGGTCGGCGGAGCCGCGGACGAAGGCCTGGGGGGTGCCGAGGTCGAGCCAGTAGGTGGAGTCGACCATGCCCTGGAGGTGCGCGCCGGCGGCGAGCAGCTCGGGGAAGGTCTCGCGCTCGACGGAGACGGGCCGGCCGGCGGGGATCCGGTCGATGACGGATCTGCGGAAGACGTACGCGCCGGCGTTGATCTGGTCGGTGACGATCTCCTCGGGCGTCTGCGGCTTCTCCAGGAAGGCGGTGACGCGCCCGGTCGGGTCGGTGGGCACGAGGCCGAAGGCGCGCGGGTCGGGGACGCGGGTGAGGTGGAGGGAGACGTCGGCGCCGGACTCGTCGTGGGCGGCGACGAGGGCGGGGATGTCGAGGCCGGTGAGGATGTCGCCGTTGAAGACGAGCACCGGGTCGTCGTCGCCGCACCGCAGCCGGGAGGCGACGTTGCGGATCGCGCCGCCGGTGCCGAGCGGCTCGCGCTCGGTGACGTACTCGATCTCCAGACCGAGGGCCGAGCCGTCGCCGAAGTACGGCTCGAACACCTCGGCCAGGTACGAGGTGGCGAGGACGATGTGCTCGACGCCGGCCGCCCGGGCCCGGGCGAGCTGGTGGGTGAGGAAGGGGACCCCCGCGGCCGGCACCATCGGTTTGGGCGTGTGCACGGTGAGCGGACGGAGCCGGGTGCCCTTGCCGCCGACCAGGAGGATCGCCTCTGTCACCTGTCGCCTCTGCTTCCTGCTCGACCTGTGTCGCGTCGTCGTGTGTACGGATCTCGAATACGCATGCCACGCATGGGTCGGTCAGTGTATGCAGGCGGTTTGCCGCTCGTCTTGTCAGCGTCCTTGCAGTTTCGCCGAGGTGCTGCGGGCGCTGCCGAGCTTCTTGTACAGCTTTCCGCCGGGGCACTCGGTGGCGAAGCCGTCGCGGTGGCCCGAGATGACGGCCAGGGAGACCTTCTTGCCCTTCTTGTAGAGGTTGCTGCCGCCGGAGACGAGGGAGACCCTTCCGCGCGGGTCCGCCCCGAAGAGGCCGAGCTTCCAGGCGGTGAGCCGGGCCACCGCGTCGACCGCGGCCTTCGGCGGGGCGGAGTTCGTGTAGGTGCCGAGGACGGCGATGCCCATGCTGTTGGTGTTGAAGCCGAGGGTGTGCGCGCCCATCACGGGCTCGGCGACACCGCCCGCCCGGCCCTCGTAGACGGTGCCGCACTTGTCGACGGCGAAGTTGTAGCCGAAGTCGCGCCAGCCCTGGCTCTTGACGTGGAAGCGGTAGATGCCCCGCAGGACGGCGGGGGCGTCGGCGCAGCGGTAGTTGTTGCCGGTGGCGCTGTGGTGGACGAACGCCGCCTTGACCGTCTTGGTGTAGCCGAACTTGGCCTCGCGCAGCTTCTCGTCCGCCCCCCAGCCCTTGCGGGTGACGATGCGGGGCCGGGGGCCGATGAACGGCTTGGTGGCCGGGGCGCCCTCGGCCGCGGTGGGCAGGTCGGCCTCCTCGGTCGCCTTCTTGTCGAGCGCGGGGATCTCGTCCGCGCCGAACGAGGTCAGCTTGGCGTTGACGGCGGACGACGCGCCCTGCGCCGCCGTGAGGGCCGCCGCGGGACGGCTCGCCGCGGTGGCGGTACGGTCGGCGG
>NZ_JBHWZH010000218.1:0-6800 GCF_042728285.1 Streptomyces sp. NPDC060194
GTATACGGCGACCGGGCACCGCGTCCGCCCGTGCCTGCCGATGACCACGGGGCGGCAAAAGCCCAGTTAACGCGCCGGAAAAACTTCCGCCCTACTGTGCAATGCCTGACCGCGGGGCCTGTTTCCCGGCGTCGGCGCCGTGTCGCCGTCGGGTACGGTCGCGCTGCGCCCGGCCGGGTCCGGGCGGGAGACGATGAGGTGGAAGCGTGCAACTGACCCCCCACGAGCAGGAACGGCTGCTCATCCACGTGGCAGCGGACGTGGCCGAGAAGCGCCGGGCGCGCGGACTGCGCCTCAACCATCCCGAGACCGTCGCCCTGCTCACCTCGCACATCCTCGAGGGCGCGCGCGACGGCCGGACGGTCGCCGAACTCATGGCCTCCGGCCGCAAGGTGCTCACCCGCGACGACGTCATGGAGGGCATCCCCGAGATGATCCACGACGTGCAGGTCGAGGCCACCTTCCCGGACGGCACCAAGCTCGTCACCGTCCACGACCCGATCGCCTGACGGAGGAGCCGCAGCCATGATCCCCGGCGAGATCCTCCATGCCAGCGACCCGGTCGAGTTCAACGCCGGCCGCCCCGTCACCCGCCTCACCGTCCTCAACGCGGCCGACCGGCCGGTCCAGGTCGGCTCCCACTACCACTTCGCCGAGGCGAACCCCGGCCTCGAGTTCGACCGCGCCGCCGCGCACGGCCTGCGGCTGAACATCGCCGCCGGCACCGCAGTGCGCTTCGAGCCGGGCATCCCGGCCGAGGTCGAGCTCGTCCCGCTCGCGGGCCGCCGGATCGTTGCCGGTCTGCGCGGCGAGACCGGAGGTCCCCTCGATGGCTGAACTGTCCCGCCCCGGCTACGCCGACCTCTTCGGCCCCACCACCGGCGACCGGATCCGGCTCGCCGACACCGACCTGCTGGTCGAGATCGAGGAGGACCGCAGCGGCGGCCCCGGCCGCTCCGGCGACGAGGCCGTCTTCGGCGGCGGCAAGGTCATCCGCGAGTCGATGGGCCAGGCCCTCACCACCCGTGCCGAAGGCGCCCCCGACACGGTGATCACCGGCGCGCTCGTCATCGACCACTGGGGCGTGGTCAAGGCCGACATCGGCATCCGGGACGGCCGCATCACCGGCATCGGCAAGGCCGGCAACCCCGACACGATGGACGGCGTCGACCCCGAGCTCGTCATCGGCCCCGAGACCGAGATCATCGCCGGCAACGGCAAGATCGTCACGGCGGGCGCGGTCGACGCGCACGTCCACTTCATCTCGCCGACCGTCCTCGACGAGGCGCTCGCGTCCGGCATCACCACCGTCGTCGGCGGCGGCACCGGCCCGGCCGAGGGCACCAAGGCCACCACGATCACCCCGGGGCCCTGGCACCTGGCCCGGATGTTCGAGGCCCTGGAGCACTTCCCGCTCAACATCGGCCTGCTCGGCAAGGGCAACACCGTCTCCCGCGAGGCGATGTACTCGCAGCTGCGCGGCGGCGCTCTCGGGTTCAAGATCCACGAGGACTGGGGCGCCACCCCGGCCGCCATCGACGCCTGCCTGACGGTCTGCGAGGAGACCGGCGCGCAGCTCGCCGTCCACACCGACACGCTCAACGAGGCCGGCTTCGTCGGCGACACCCTGGCGGCGATCGCGGGCCGCGGCATCCACGCGTACCACACGGAGGGCGCGGGCGGCGGGCACGCACCGGACATCATCACCGTCGTCTCCGAGCCCAACGTCCTGCCCAGCTCGACCAACCCGACCCGCCCGCACACCGTCAACACGCTCGACGAGCACCTCGACATGCTGATGGTCTGCCACCACCTGAACCCGGCCGTCCCCGAGGACCTCGCCTTCGCCGAGTCCCGCATCCGGCCCTCGACCATCGCGGCCGAGGACATCCTCCACGACATGGGCGCGATCTCGATCATCTCCTCCGACTCCCAGGCGATGGGCCGGGTCGGCGAGGTCGTGATGCGGACCTGGCAGACCGCCCACGTCATGAAGAAGCGCCGCGGCCCGCTGCCCGGCGACGGCGCGGCGGACAACCACCGCGTCCGTCGCTATGTCGCCAAATACACCATCAACCCGGCCGTCGCCCAGGGGCTCGACGACGAGATCGGCTCCGTCGAGACCGGCAAGCTCGCGGACCTCGTGCTCTGGGACCCCGCCTTCTTCGGCGTGAAGCCGCAGCTGGTCATCAAGGGCGGCCAGATCGCCTACGCCCAGATGGGCGACGGCAACGCCTCGATCCCCACCCCGCAGCCCGTCATGCCCCGCCCCATGTTCGGCGCGCTCGGCCGGGCCCCGGCCGCCGGATCGCTGAACTTCGTCACCCAGACGGCTCTTGACGACGGACTGCCCGAGCGGCTCGGCCTGGGCAAGGCCTTCGTCGCGATCAAGAGCACCCGAGGGGTCACCAAGGCCGACATGCGGGAGAACGACGCCATGCCGGACGTCCGCGTCGACGCCGACACCTTCACCGTCACCATCGACGGCGAACCCGTCGAACCGGCACCCGCCGAGGAACTGCCGCTCGCCCAGCGGTACTTCCTCTTCTGACGCCACCCATGCCGCGCTCCCACGGAAAGGGGACACCCGCTTGAGCCGCGCAGCCCTGCTCGTCCTCGCCGACGGCCGGTTCCCCGCCGGCGGCCACGCCCACTCCGGCGGGGCCGAGGCGGCCGTCAAGGCGGGGCGGATCAAGGGCGCGGACGACCTCGCCGCGTTCTGCCGCGGCCGGCTGCGCACCACCGGGCTGACCTCCGCGGCCCTCGCGGCGGCGGCCGCCCTCGGCCAGGACCCGCACGCCCTGGACGCCGCCGCCGACGCCCGCACCCCGTCACCCGCGCTCCGGGCGGTCGCCCGCCGGCTCGGCCGGCAGATGATGCGGGCCGCCCGCGCCACCTGGCCGTCCGGGGAACTCGACGCGGTGGCCCGGGCGTTCCCGAAGGGAACGCACCAGCCGATCGTGCTCGGACTCGCCGCCCGCGCGGCGGGCCTCGACCCGCTGGACGCGGCCCACTGCGTCGTCTACGAGACGGTCAGCGGCCCGGCGACCGCCGTCGTCCGCCTCCTCGGCCTCGACCCGTTCGCCGCCACCGCCGTCCTCGCCCGGCTCGCCCCCGACCTGGACGAGGTCGCCGAGGAGGCCGCAGGAGCCGCCCGTCTCGGCCCCGGCGAGCTGCCCGCCGCCTCCGCGCCCCTCCTCGACATCACCGCCGAGGCCCACGCGGCCTGGCCGGTCCGCCTCTTCGCCTCATGACACCACCGGGCACCCGCTCGCAGCCCCGACCCCAGGAGCCCACCGTGCACCTCGACCACGACCACGCCCCCGCCCCGGCCGTCAGCGCCGACGCCCACCGCCCCGACGGCTCGCGCCGCGCCCTGCGTATCGGGCTCGGCGGGCCCGTCGGCTCCGGCAAGACCGCCACCGTCGCCGCCCTGTGCCGTGCCCTGCGCGACGAGCTGTCCATCGCCGTCGTCACCAACGACATCTACACCCGCGAGGACGCCGCCTTCCTGCTCCGCGAGGCGGTCCTGCCGCCCGAGCGCATCCAGGCCGTCGAGACCGGCGCCTGCCCGCACACCGCCATCCGCGACGACATCTCCGCCAACCTGGAGGCCGTCGAGGACCTGGAGGAGTCCGTCGGGCCGCTCGACCTGATCCTGGTCGAGTCCGGCGGCGACAACCTCACCGCCACCTTCTCCAAGGGCCTCGTCGACGCCCAGGTCTTCGTCATCGACACCGCCGGCGGCGACGACATCCCGCGCAAGGGCGGCCCCGGCGTCACCACCGCGGACCTCCTCGTCGTCAACAAGACCGACCTCGCCCCGTACGTCGGCTCCGACCTGGCGCGGATGGCCGCCGACGCCAAGGAGGCCCGCGGCGACCTCCCGGTCGCCTTCACCTCGCTGCGCCAAGAGAACGGCGTCGAGCCCGTCGCCGCCTGGGTGCGCGCGCGGCTCGCCGACTGGACCGCATGAGCCCCACCGCGACCGCCCGCATCGCCGCCGAGGCCGGCGGGCGGCTGCCGGTCCTGGAGAGCGCGGGCCCCTTCGCCCTGCGCCGCACCCGCTCCGCCGACCCGGCGCGCACGCGGGTCACCGTCGTCGGCGCGATGACCGCCCCGCTCGGCGGCGACCGGCTGGCGATCGAGGCCGAGGCCCGCCCCGGCGCCCGCCTCGACGTCGACTCCGCGGCGGCCACCGTCGCCCTGCCCGGCCGCACCGGCGCACCGGCGCACTACGACGTGCGGCTGACCGTGGGGGAGGGGGCCGAACTGCGCTGGCTGCCCGAGCCGCTGATCTCCGCCGCCGGGAGCGACCTGCGGATGCGCACCCGGGTCGGCCTGGCCGCCGACGCCCGCCTGGTCCTGCGCGAGGAGCAGGTCCTCGGCCGCCACGCCGAGCGGCCCGGCACCCTCGCCACCCGCCTCACCGTCGAGCGCGCGGGCCGCCCGCTGCTCGACCAGGAGCTGCGCTACGGCCCCGGCGCCCCCGACGGCTGGGACGGCCCCGCCGTCCTCGCCGGCCACCGGGCGGTCGGCCAGCTCCTCGTCGTCGACCCCGCCTTCGACGACAAGTGCCCCGAGCCGCGCCTCCTCGGCGACACCGGGGCCCTGACCCCGCTCGCCGGGCCCGCCGTGCTGGTCACGGCGGTGGCGCCGGACGCGCTGCGGCTGCGCCGACTGCTCGACGAGGTGCTGCGCTCGGAGGGCTGGTAGCTCAGCGCCGCGGCAGGCGCGGGAAGCGCGAGCCGCGCCGCTGCTCCACCTCCGCCTTCACCTCGGCCGCGTACCGGTCCACGTACTCCTGGTCCGACAGCCGGTGGATCGCCTGCATGATCTCGTCGGTGGCGGCGCGCAGCACCGTCTTCCGGTCGTCCATCCCCGCGAAGCGGCCGAAGTCCAGCGGCGCGCCGAAGCGGATCGTCACCCGGCCGAGCTTCGGCACCTTGCGGCCGGGCGGCTGGAGCTCGAACGTGCCCACCATCGCGCACGGCACCACCGGGACCCCCGCCCTGATGGCCATCACCGCCACACCGACCTTGCCCTTGTAGAGGCGTCCGTCGTGCGAGCGGGTGCCCTCCGGGTAGATGCCGAGCAGCTCGTCCTTCGCCAGCACCCCGAGGCCCTCGCGGATCGCGGCGGCCCCCGCCTCCTTGCCGGAGCGGTCGACGGGTATCTGACCCGCACTGCGGAAGAACGCGGCCGTCAGGCGGCCCTTCACCCCCGGCCCGGTGAAGTACTCCGCCTTCGCCAGGAACGTGATGCGGCGGTGCAGGACGGCCGGCAGCAGGAAGTGGTCGGAGAACGACAGGTGGTTCCCCGCGACGATCGCCGCGCCCTCGTCGGGCACGTGCTCCAGGCCCTCGATCCGCGGCCGGAAGCACAGCCTCAGCAGCGGCCCCAGGATCACGTACTTCAGCACGTAATAGAACACGGTGACTCCTTCGCACTGCTGACGTGATCACGGCTCGCCGGCGACCTCCCCCGGGCCGTCACCCGGGTGAGCATCGATGATCGATCGTAGTCAGATGTGCTGCCCCAGGTAACGGGTCGGAGCGCCCCGGTCTCAGTCGCCCTCGACCAGCACCATCCCGAGGGTGAGCAGTCCGAGCACCACCCAGCCGAACCACAGCCAGCCGTTGCCGCCGAGCGCGGCCGTGTAGGCGGTCACCACGACCAGCCCGCCGACGGTCAGCACTCCCATCGTCTTCGTGGATCCGGGCACGTCCTCTCCCTCCGCAGGGGGTGACTGCCATCGTCACCCGCTACGCGCGTCCGCCGCCAGCCGACGGCGGGGATCAGTTGCCGCGCGCCTGCAGGGAGGTGAGGTAGGCGTTGTACGCCTCGAGCTCCGCGTCACCGTCCCGCTCGGCCGCCCGGTCCTTGCGGCGGGCCTCCCGCTCGTCGGACCGCTGCCACTGGAACAGCAGCGCGATCAGGACGAGCACCGAGGGGATCTCGCTGAACGCCCAGGCGATGCCCCCGGCCGCGTTCTGGTCCGACAGCGCGTCGATGCCCAGGGAAGCGGGCGGGTTCGCGTACGCCGCGATCATGGGCTCGCCGGCCATCATCAGCGCGATGCCGAAGAACGCGTGGAACGGCATCCCCGCGAACAGCTCCAGCATCCGCATCAGGTACCCCGGGCGGTGCGGGCCGGGGTCGACGCCCATGATCGGCCAGAAGAAGAAAAGACCGACGAACAGGAAGTGCACCATCATCAGCACGTGCCCGGGCGTCGAGCTCATCAGGAAGTCGAACAGCGGCGTGAAGTAGAGCCCGTACAGGCTCGCGATGAACAGGGGAAGCGTGAAGCCGGGGTGGGTCACCACCCGCATGTACCGGCTGTGCAGCAGCGCCATGAGCAGTTCGCGCGGGCCCTTCGCGCCGCGGGTGCGCGACACCGGAAGGGCGCGCAGGGCGAGCGTCATCGGGGCGCCGAGCAGCAGGAAGATCGGCGCGACCATGCTGATCACCATGTGCTGCACCATGTGCACGCTGAACATGACCATGCCGTAGTCGTTCAGCCCGGTGCACGTCACCAGGAGGACGCTCAGCACCCCCACGGCGAAGAACACCGTCCGGTTGACCGGCCACGCGTCGCCGCGTCGCCGCAGCCGGACGGTCCCCCAGAGGTACAGCCCCAGACCCAGGAGTCCGCCGACGAGGAAGACGGGGTCGAAGGAGAACTCCAGGCCGCGGCCGAGCGTGAAGGGCGGCAGCTCCGTCATCGTGCCGTGCCCGCTGTGATCCATCCGCTCGCTCCGTTTTCGTACCCGATGTCCCCCCACAGACTAGAGCCG
>NZ_JBHWZH010000219.1:0-6673 GCF_042728285.1 Streptomyces sp. NPDC060194
TCACAGCGCGGTGACGCGCCGGACGGTCGCGCGGGCGGCCCGTCGGGGACTGCCGCCCCGGCCCGGGCGCGACGGCCCCGCAACCGGGCCCGGGCGGGGCGCCGCGGCCGCCGGATCGAGGGCCGGCCCGGTCGCCGTACGCGCCCCCGCCTCCGCGGCCCGCCGTCCGCATGCCCCGCGATCACGCCAGCCACTGCTCGTAGGCCAGCTTGGCGACCAGCGCGACGACCACCGTGAGCAGCACGACGCGCACGAAACCGCTGCCCTTCCTCAGCGCGGTGCGTGCGCCGATGACGCCGCCGGCGAGGTTGAAGACGGCCATCAGACCGGCCAGTTGCCACAGCACCGTGCCCTGGTGGGCGAACATCGCGAGCGCGCCCGCGTTGGTGCAGACGTTGACGATCTTCGCCGTCGCGGAGGCGCGGACCAGGTCGAGGTGGAGGACGGCGGTCAGCGCGAGGACGAGGAACGTGCCGGTGCCGGGCCCGAACAGGCCGTCGTAGAAGCCGATGCCGAGCCCGGCGATCAGGATCGCCGCGGCGATCCGCTTCGGCCCCGCCACCCCGGGCGCGGCGGCCGCCGGCGCCGTGCCGAACCCGGGCCGCAGGATGACGAACGCGCCGACGCCGAGCAGGACGACCATGATGACCGGCCGCAGCACGTCGTTGCCGATCCCGGCCGCGAAGAACGCCCCCGCCATCGAGCCGGCCACCGCCGCCAGCCCGATCCTGACCGCCGTCCGCACGTCCACCGGCACCCGCCGGGCGTACGTGACCGCCGCGCCCGTGGTCCCGACGATCGCCACCGCCTTGTTCGTCCCGAGCGCGTACGCGGCGGGCAGGTTCTGCGGCAGCCCGAGGAGCAGCGTCGGCAGCATCAGCAGCCCGCCCCCGCCGACCACCGCGTCCACCCACCCCGCGGCCAGGGCTGCGAGGCAGAGGACGACGACGGTGGTGAGCGAGATGTCCGGCATGATCATGACCCTAGACGAGGCCGCGCGACCCCCGACCTGGCAGGTCGACCATCGCCCGCGGCGGTACGCGCGACGCCCGCGCGGGGCACGGCGGACCGGGGCGGGCGCCCGGCCTCGCACGACCCGCCCCTCCCCGGTCCCGCGCCGCGCCCCTGACCGGCAAGGTCCCTGCGCGGCCCGGCGGGTGGCACGCCCCCGGCCGGGAACGGCCTCGGCGCCCCCGCCCCGCCGCCCGGCACCGCCTCGCCCCCCGGACCGGCCGGTCGTCGCCCGCACCGCTCCCCCGCGCCCTCACACCGGCCCGCCGTGCCCGCTGAGGACAGCGTTCCCCCGGGGAAACGCTCGGGATGCGGTCGGGTAACAGCCCCCGCGCAGCCTGGGGCGCATGAACACGCACCCGCCGGCCACGGAGGCCACGCAGAAGCCCGCCGCGGCAACGGAGGCCCGGAGGCCCGCCGCCGGCACGGGGGCCGCGCACCGGCCCACCCTCGTGCTCGTCGGCCACGGCATGGTCGGCCAGCGCTTCCTGGAGGCGCTCGCCGAGCGCGGGACCACCGCGCGGACACGGGTCGTCGTGCTCTGCGAGGAGCCGCGCCCCGCCTACGACCGGGTGCGGCTCACCTCGTACTTCGACGGCCGCACCCCCGCGGACCTCTCCCTGACCGACCCCGCCTTCCTGGCCGCGCACGGCATCGAACTGCACGTGGGCGACCCGGCCGTGGCGATCGACCGCGCGGCCCGTACGGTCACCTCCCGCGCGGGCCGCGTGATCGCCTACGACACCGTCGTGCTCGCGACCGGCTCGTACCCCTTCGTGCCGCCCGTGCCCGGCAGGGACGCCGAGGGGTGCTTCGTCTACCGGACGATCGACGACCTGCTCGCCATCGAGGCGTACGCGAAGGGCGCGACCACGGGGACGGTGGTCGGCGGCGGCCTGCTCGGCCTGGAGGCGGCGGGTGCGTTGAAGGGCCTCGGCCTGGACACCCACGTCGTGGAGTTCGCGCCCCGGCTGATGCCCGTCCAGGTCGACGAGGGCGGCGGCGCGGCCCTGCTGCGGACGATCGAGGGCATGGGCCTGGCCGTCCACACGGGCGTCGGCACGCAGGAGGTCCTCACCGAGGGCGGGACGGCCCGCGGCATGCGCCTGTCGGACGGCACCGAACTCGCCACCGACCTCGTCGTCTTCTCCGCCGGCGTCCGCCCCCGCGACCAGCTGGCCCGCGACTGCGGCCTGGAGGTCGGCGAGCGCGGCGGCGTCGCCGTCGATGCGCGCTGCCGCACCGGCGACCCGCGCGTGTACGCGATCGGCGAGTGCGCGCTGACCGCGGACGGCCGGGTCTACGGCCTGGTCGCGCCGGGCTACGAGATGGCGCTGACCGCCGCCGCCGACATCGACGGCGCGACCGCCGGGTTCACCGGCTCCGACCTGTCGACCAAACTCAAGCTCCTGGGCGTCGACGTCGCCTCCTTCGGCGACGCGCACGGGGCGGCGGAGGGCTGCCTGGACGTCACCTACTCCGACGCCCGCTCGGGCATCTACAAGAAGCTCGTCGTCTCCCCCGAAGGCGTGCTCCTGGGGGGCGTGCTGGTGGGCGACGCGGAGGACTACGGCACGCTGCGCCCGCTCACCGGGACCGTCCCGCCGGTCCCCCCCGAGCAGCTGGTCCTGCCGGCGGGCTCCGGCGGCGCGGTGAGGCTGGGGCCCTCCGCGCTGCCGGACGAGGCGGTGGTGTGCTCGTGCCACGACGTCACCAAGGGCGCGGTCCGCAGCGCGGTCACCGAGCACTCGTGCACGGGCGTGCCGGAGGTGAAGCGGTGCACCAAGGCCGGCACCGGCTGCGGGAGCTGCGTCAAGGTGCTCGGACAGCTGGTCGGCGCCGAGCTGGAGGCGAACGGGGTCGTCGTCGACAAGGGGCTGTGCGGGTGCTTCGCGCAGACCCGGCAGGAGCTGTTCGAGATCGTGCAGGTGCTGCGGATCTCGTCCTACGCCGCCCTCCTGGACCACCACGGCCGCCCCGAGGCGCGCGGCGGCGAGGGCTGCGAGGTCTGCAAGCCGGCGGTGGCCTCGGTCATGTCCAGCCTCGGCCTCGACGACGGCTACGTGCTCGGCGGCGAGCAGGCCGCGCTCCAGGAGACCAACGACCACTTCCTGGCGAACCTGCAGAAGAACGGCTCGTACTCGGTCGTGCCGCGCATCCCCGGCGGCGAGATCACCCCCGAGAAGCTGATCGTCATCGGCGAGATCGCCCGCGACCACGGCCTCTACACGAAGATCACCGGCGGGCAGCGGATCGACATGTTCGGGGCCCGCGTCGACCAGCTCCCGGCGATCTGGGCCCGGCTGGTCGCGGCCGGCTTCGAATCGGGCCACGCCTACGGCAAGTCGCTGCGGACGGTGAAGTCCTGCGTGGGGCAGACCTGGTGCCGGTACGGGGTCCAGGACTCGGTCCGGATGGCGATCGACCTGGAGCTGCGCTACCGGGGCCTGCGCTCGCCGCACAAGCTCAAGTCGGCGGTCTCCGGCTGCCAGCGCGAGTGCGCGGAGGCGCAGTCCAAGGACTTCGGCGTGATCGCCACGGCGAACGGCTGGAACCTCTACGTCGGCGGCAACGGCGGCGCCACCCCGCGCCACGCCGACCTGCTCGCCAAGGACCTCTCGGACACCGAACTGGTGCGGCTGATCGACCGGTTCCTCATGTACTACATCCGCACCGCCGAGCGCCTGGAGCGCACCGCGCCCTGGCTGGAGCGGATCCCCGGCGGCCTGGAGCACGTCCGGGACGTCGTCGTGCACGACGCGCTCGGCATCTGCGACGAGCTGGAGGCGCTGATGCGGGCGCACGTCGAGAGGTACCGCGACGAGTGGGCCGAGACGCTGGACGACCCCGAGCGGCTCGCCCGGTTCGTGTCGTTCGTCAACGCGCCCGGCACGCCCGACCCCAGCGTGCGGTTCGTGCCCGAGCGCGACCAGGTCAAGCCCGGCCCGCCGCTGCTGGCCGGGCCCACGCTCCCCGTCCGCCGCGCCCTCGAGGAGACCTCGGCATGACGCTCCCCCTGCTGGGCGGGGCCGGTCCCGCGCCCGCCGCCGCCCGCGTCCAGATCCGCCTGGCCGACGGCTGGTTCACGGTCTGCGCGCTGGACCGGCTCGACCTCCCGGGCCGCGGGACCGCCGCCCTCCTGCCCGACGGCCGGCAGGCCGCGCTCTTCCAGGACCGCTCCGGGGCGGTCTACGCGGTCGACAACCGCGACCCGTTCACCGGCGCGTACGTCCTCGCCCGCGGCCTCACCGGCTCGCACGCCGGCGGCGTCTACGTCGCCTCGCCGCTGCTCAAGCAGCGCTTCGACCTGGCGAGCGGGCGGTGCCTGGACGACGAGGAGGTGTCGGTCGAGGCGTACGCGACGCGCGTCGTCGCCGACTGAGCCGCCGCGCGGGGACCGCGTGCGGGCGGGCGGTCGTACGACGGGGGCGACCGTGTCCCGCGCGGCCACCGCACCGCCGCTCCCCCGCCACCGTTTGTTGATGCACCGTCAATTCCGCGCTCCTACGGTACGGACGCACGCGACCGCCCCGCCGGCCGGCGGGGCGGGGCGTATCCCCCCATGGAGTGACACGTGGAACGTCGGAACTTCCTGCGCGGTGCGGTCGTCGGCGGCTCGGCCGCCGCGCTCGGTGGCACGCTGTGGCGCGGGGCGTCGCACGCGGCGCCCGCCCAGCCGGGGGCGGGGCCCTACGGGGCGCTGCGGGCGGCGGACGGGAACGGGATCCAGCTGCCGAACGGGTTCACCAGCCGGGTGGTCGCGCGGTCGGGCCAGAAGGTCGCCGGCACGTCGTACACCTGGCACAGCGCCCCCGACGGCGGGGCGTGCTACGCGGACGGGACCGGGTGGATCTACGTCTCGAACTCCGAGGTGGCGGTCACCGGCGGGGCGGGCGCGATCAGGTTCTCGTCGACCGGCGCGATCACCGGCGCCTACCGCATCCTGTCGAACACGCAGGTCAACTGCGCGGGCGGCAAGACCCCGTGGAACACCTGGCTCTCCTGCGAGGAGGTCGACCGCGGCTACGTCTACGAGACCGACCCGTGGGGCGTGAAGGCCGCCGTGCGGCGGGACGCGATGGGCCGCTTCAAGCACGAGGCGGCGGCCGCGGACCCGGTCCGCCGGACGATCTACCTGACCGAGGACGTCTCCGACGGCGGCTTCTACCGCTTCACGCCCACCACCTGGGGCGACCTGTCCGCCGGCCGGCTGGAGATCATGGTCGGCAGCACCTCCGCGACGAGCGGCCCGGTCACCTGGGCGACCGTCCCGAACCCGGGCGGATCCGGGACGGCCACCCGCAACCAGGTCAGCGGGGCCAAGCGGTTCAACGGCGGCGAGGGGTGCCACTACGCCGACGACACCTGCTGGTTCACCACCAAGGGCGACAACCGCGTCTGGCAGTACAACGCCGCGGCGGGCACGATCGAGCTGGCCTACGACGACTCGCTCGTGCCGGGCGGGTCGGCCCCGCTGACCGGCGTCGACAACGTCACCGGGTCCGCGTCCGGCGACCTGTTCGTCGCCGAGGACGGCGGCAACCTGGAGATCTGCGTCATCACGCCGAACGACGTCGTCGCGCCGTTCCTGCGCGTCACCGGGCAGTCCTCCTCCGAGATCACCGGCCCGGCGTTCTCCCCCGACGGCCGCCGGCTGTACTTCTCCAGCCAGCGGGGCACGTCGGGGAGCAGTTCGGGCGGCATCACGTACGAGGTGACGGGGCCGTTCCGGACCTGAGCCGTCAGGGGACCTCGCCGGCGAAGACCGCGGTGCCGGAGTCGTGGTCCGGGGAGATCTCGATCTGGACGAAGGTCTCCTCGGGCGGCAGGGTGCACGCGATCGGGACGGTGACGGAGCGGCCGGCGAGGAGGCTGGTGTCGGGCGGTCCGTCGAGTCCCGCCGCGGTGTCGAAGACCTGCTCGCCGGCACGGCCTTCGGCACCGTAGGCGCAGCTGACGGAGAGCTCGGAGGGGGTGACGGTCTCCGAGGAGTTGTTCACGATCCTCAGGTCGAACCTGACCAGGGCCGTGTTCTCGGGAGCGGCCGAGTCGGTGGACGTGCCGCGCTCGAACCCCGACAGCGTGACCTCGACGCCGTTCCCGTACGTCGCCGTGTCGGTGAGCGCGAGGGGTTGGTCGCCGGGGGCCGACGTCGTCCCGCCCGTGTCCTCGGCGGAGGGCGACTCCTCCGCGGAGGGCGAGTCCTCAGGAGGCGGTTCGGGAGCGGGGGTCTCCGGGGGCGACGTCTCGGGCTGCCCGGGCGGCGCCACGGGCACCGTCTCCGTCGCCCGCTCGGTGACCGTCTCCCGCTGGGTGACGGTCTCGCGCCGGGTGGCGGTCTCCCGCCGGGTCTCCGTCGCCGTCTCCCGCCGCGTCTGCGTCGCCGTCACCGTCTCGCGGCTCGTCTCCGTCCGCGTGCGGGTCTCCGTCGGCGGCGTCCGCTCGACGGTCACGGTGGCGGTCGGCTCGACGACCGTGGTGCGGGTCGTGATCGGCGGCGGCGGGTCGTTGGTGCAGGCCGCGACCGGGAGCAGCACGGCGACGGCGGCGAGGGCGGCAGCGGTGGTGGTACGGCTCATGGTTCCCCCATGAGGTGGGTGAGGGGGGCTGCGCGCCCTCCAAGTCTCGCACCGGCCGCCCGCCGTCGCGCGCCGGGCACGGG
>NZ_JBHWZH010000220.1:0-6600 GCF_042728285.1 Streptomyces sp. NPDC060194
GCACGGTGACCGCCCCTTCGCCGTCGTCCGCCCGGGAGACGCCCCGCAGGGCGCCTCCCGCGGACCGCGCTAGACCAGCGCCCCGCCGGGCAGCTCGACCTTCGCGCCGAGGCTCTCCAGCTTCTCCATGAAGTTCTCGTAGCCGCGGTTGATCAGGTCGATGCCGTGCACCCGCGAGGTGCCCTGGGCGGCCAGCGCGGCGATCAGGTACGAGAACCCGCCCCGCAGGTCGGGGATGACCAGATCGGCGCCCTGCAGCTTCGTCGGCCCGGACACGACCGCCGAGTGGAGGAAGTTGCGCTGCCCGAAGCGGCAGTTCGAACCGCCCAGGCACTCGCGGTAGAGCTGGATGTGCGCGCCCATCTGGTTCAGCGCCGAGGTGAAGCCGAGCCGCGACTCGTACACCGTCTCGTGGACGATGGACAGGCCCGCGGCCTGGGTCAGGGCGACCACCAGGGGCTGCTGCCAGTCGGTCTGGAAACCGGGGTGGACGTCCGTCTCCAGGGCGATCGCGTTCAGCGGGCCGCCGGGGTGCCAGAAGCGGATGCCCTCGTCGTCGATCTCGAAGGCGCCGCCGACCTTCCGGAAGGTGTTCAGGAACGTCATCATCGAGCGCTGCTGCGCCCCGCGGACGTAGATGTTGCCCTCGGTGGCCAGCGCGGCCGACGCCCAGGAGGCCGCCTCCAGGCGGTCGGACAGCGCCTTGTGGTTGTACCCGCCCAGCTTGTCGACACCGGTGATCCGGATGGTCCGGTCGGTGTCCATGGCGATGATCGCGCCCATCTTCTGCAGCACGCAGATGAGGTCCTCGATCTCGGGCTCCACGGCCGCGTTCGACAGCTCCGTGACGCCCTCGGCGAGCACCGCGGTCAGCAGCACCTGCTCGGTCGCGCCGACGGACGGGTACGGCAGCTCGATCTTCGTGCCGCGCAGCCGCTGCGGGGCCTCCAGGTACTGGCCGTCGGCGCGCTTCTCGATGGTCGCGCCGAACTTGCGGAGCACCTCGAAGTGGAAGTCGATCGGCCGGCCGCCGATGTCGCAGCCGCCGAGCCCGGGGATGAACGCGTGGCCCAGCTTGTGCAGCAGGGGGCCGCAGAACAGGATCGGGATCCGGGACGAACCGGCGTGGGCGTCGATGTCCGCGACGTTGGCGCTCTCGACCTTCGAGGGGTCCATGACCAGCTCGCCCGGCTCCTCGCCGGGGCGGACCGTCACACCGTGCAGCTGGAGCAGACCCCGCACGACGCGGACGTCGCGGATGTCGGGCACGTTGCGCAGACGGCTCGGCTCGCTGCCCAGGAGGGCCGCGACCATGGCCTTGGGCACGAGGTTCTTCGCGCCGCGGACACGGATCTCGCCCTCCAGCGGGGTTCCGCCGTGGACAAGCAGTACATCGTCGGTGACGGTCATGTAACTCGCGTTCCGATGAGATGGGCAGGGGACCAAGCAATAAGGGTAAGGGCCAGGAACCCCCCGCCCGTAGGGCCGGGGACACCCGGACCGCGCCCGGGAGGCGCCCCGGACACGCTCCGCAGGGCCGCGCCTGCGCCGCGTGACCGGACACCCCGCCGTCTCTCGGGTGCCCCGCCCGCCCGCCGCGAACCCCCGCGCCCCGCGGGCCCCCGCCGACCAGCGGCGTATCGCATACGGTCGCGCCCGGTCACGTACCGACATCGCCCCTTCCGCGGGGCCGCGCATGCGGGATCATGTCGAGCATGACGGAGGTGTCCTCGCTCACAGGGCGACTGCTCGTCGCCACGCCCGACCTCGGCGACCCGAACTTCACGCGCACGGTGGTGCTCGTCCTCGACCACGACGCCAAGGGCTCCCTCGGGGTGGTCCTCAACCGTCCGACGCCGGTCGGCGTCGCCGACATCCTCGACGGGTGGGCGGAGCTCGCCGGCGAGCCCGGGGTGGTCTTCCAGGGCGGGCCCGTCGCGCTGGACTCCGCGCTCGCCGTCGGCGTGCTGCCCGGGGGCCGGGCGGGCGACCCGGTGCGCACGGCGGGCTGGCGGCGGGTGCACGGCGCGATCGGGGTCGTCGACCTCGACTCCCCGCCCGAACTGCTCGCCCCCGTCCTCGGCGCCCTGCGGGTCTTCGCCGGCTACGCGGGCTGGGGCCCCGGCCAGCTGCGGCGCGAGCTGGACGCCGGCGCCTGGTACGTCGTCGCCGCCGAGCCCGGCGACGTCTCCTCACCCGCCCCCGAAACCCTCTGGCGGGCGGTCCTCCGCCGCCAGCGCACCCGGCTCGCCATGGTCGCCACCTATCCGGACGACCCGTCCCTCAACTGACGGCCCTCTCTTCAGTACGCTTGCTGTATGAGCACTCTTGAGCCCGAGCGCGGGGCAGGTACGGGGACCCTCGTCGAGCCGACGCCGCAGGTGTCGCACGGGGACGGGGACCACGAGCGGTTCGCCCACTACGTCCAGAAGGACAAGATCATGGCGAGCGCGCTCGACGGCACCCCCGTCGTCGCGCTCTGCGGGAAGGTCTGGGTACCGGGTCGCGACCCGAAGAAGTACCCGGTGTGCCCGATGTGCAAGGAGATCTACGAGTCGATGGGCGTCGGTGGCGGCGGCGACGACAAGGGCGGCAAGAAGTAGCCGCCGCCCGGTCCGCGTTGCGCAGGGCGCAGCGCGGGTCACGGAGTGGTTGAGACCACTTGCCGGGGGGCGCGCGGGGCGGGTTGAGTGCGGGGCATGACCTCCGCGCACCCGCCCGTGACCTCCGCCGCCGATAGCTCCCCGGCCCCGTCCGGCGCCGACGCGCTGCCGTCGCTGATCCCCGCCCCCCGCTCGCTGCGGTGGAGCGCCGGCGGGGGCAGCTTCCCGCTCGACCGCGAGACCGTCCTGCACGCCGGGCCCGGCACCGAGGGCGTCGCCCGCTGGCTGCGGGCCACCGTCGGCGCGGCGACCGGCCTCCCGCTGGACGCGGGCCGCGGTGACAACGGTGTCGTCCTCGCGATCGACGGCGACCTCGCCCCCGAGGGCTACGCCATCGTCGTCGACCCGCACAGCGGGGTCCGCGTCACCGGCGGCACGGCGGCCGGGGTCTTCCGGGCCGCGCAGACCTTCCGCCAGCTCCTCGGGCCCGAGGCGTTCCGCCGGGCGCCGGTGCGGGCGCGTCAGGAGTGGCCGCTGCCGATGGTCGTCGTCGAGGACGCACCGCGGTTCGGGTGGCGGGGGATGATGCTCGACGTCGCCCGGCACTTCACGCCGAAGGACGGCGTCCTGCGCTACCTCGACCTGCTGGCCGCGCACCGGCTGAACGTCTTCCACTTCCACCTCACCGACGACCAGGGGTGGCGGATCGAGATCGAGCGCTACCCGCGGCTGACCGAGGTCGGCGCGTGGCGGGCCCGCAGCAAGTGGGGGCACCGGGAGTCCGAGCAGTGGTCCGAGACCCCCCACGGCGGCTACTACACCCGGGACGACATCCGCGAGATCGTCGCGTACGCCGCCGAGCGGCACATCACCGTCGTCCCCGAGATCGACATCCCCGGGCACGCGCAGGCCGCGATCGCCGCGTACCCGGAGCTGGGGAACGCCGACGTCGTCGACACCTCCGCGGTGGAGGTGTGGGACTCCTGGGGCGTCAGCCCGAACGTGCTCGCGCCGACGGAGGACGTGCTGCGGTTCTACGAGGGGGTGTTCGAGGAGGTGCTCGAACTGTTCCCGGTCGAGACGTCGCCGTTCGTCCACATCGGCGGGGACGAGTGCCCCAAGGACCAGTGGCGGGCGTCGGCCCTCGCGCAGGCGCGGATCGCGGAGCTGGGGGTGAAGGACGAGGACGGGCTCCAGTCGTGGATCATCAGCCACTTCGACGCGTGGCTGGCCGCGCGGGGGCGTCGCTCGATCGGCTGGGACGAGATCCTGGAGGGCGGGCTTGCGCCGGGGGCGGCGGTGTCGTCCTGGCGCGGCTACGCGGGCGGGATCGCGGCGGCCCGGGCGGGGCACGACGTCGTGATGTGCCCCGAGCAGCAGGTGTACTTCGACCACCGGCAGGCGGACGGTCCCGACGAGCCGATGCCGATCGGGTACGTACGGACGCTGGCGGACGTGTACCGGTTCGAGCCGGTGCCGCCGGAGTTGGCGGGGACGGCGGGGGAGGCGCGCGTCCTCGGGACCCAGGCGAACGTGTGGGCCGAGGTCATGCAGGACCAGGGGCGGGTGGACTACCAGGTGTTCCCGCGGCTCGCGGCGTTCGCGGAGGTGGCGTGGAGTGCGCTGCCCGCGCCCGAGGAGCGGGACTTCGCGGACTTCGAGCGGCGGATGGTCGAGCACTACGCGCGGCTCGACGCGCTCGGGGTCGCGTACCGGCCCCGCACGGGTCCGCACCCGTGGCAGAAGCGGCCCGGCGTGGGCGGGCGGCCGTTGGACGGCGAGCCGCCGGTCGTCTGACGCGGGGGTTCTCCCCCACCCGCCCCTTCCCCAAGTCCCTCGGCGGGCGCCTTTCCGCCTGCCGGCGGGGTACCGGGCTCCGCCCGGTGGCCTCAAACTTCCCCAAGCTCTCGGCTTCGCTCGAGCAGGGGAGACCCCATCGCCGGGCTGAGTTTTTCGCGGCTGGGCTGAGAGCGTGCGGCTCGCCGGGCCGGTTTTCTTGCCGCCGCCCCCCGCACCCTCCGTCCCCAACATGTGCCAGAGTTGCCACGTCCGGGCCGGGAGGACGTACCGTACGGCGGAACGGGCGGGACATCGGGAAGGGGCAGCGGTTTTGACGACTCACGTACCGCAGGCGGTGCAGGCCGTGGCGCTGCCGACGACGCTGGACGAGGCCGTGGCCGCGCTGGGGGCGCAGCCGGCGGCGGTGCCGGTGGCCGGGGGCACGGATCTGATGTCGGCCGTCAACGCGGGGCGGCTGCGGCCGGCCGCGCTGGTGGGGCTGAGCCGGATCAGCGAGATCCGCGGGTGGCAGTACCAGGACGGGCACGCGCTGCTCGGCGCCGGGCTGACGCACGCGCGGATGGGGCGGCCGGACTTCGCCGCGCTGATCCCCGCCCTCGCCGCGGCCGCGCGCGCGGCGGGCCCGCCGCAGATCAGGAACGCGGGGACGCTCGGCGGGAACATCGTCTCCGCCGCGCCGACCGGGGACGCGCTGCCGGTGCTCGCCGCCCTGGAGGCGACGCTGGTGATCGCCGGGCCCGGCGGGGCCCGCCGCGAGACCCCGGTGTCGCACCTGCTCGCGCACATGGACACGCTGCGGCCGGGCGAACTGCTCGGCTTCGTCCGGGTCCCGCTGCTCCACGCCCCCCAGGTGTTCCTCAAGGCGACGGGCCGCACCGGCCCGGGGCGGGCGACCGCGTCGGTGGCCCTGGTACTCGACCCGGCCCGGCGCGGGGTGCGGTGCGCGGTCGGGGCGATCGCGCCGATGCCGCTGCGACCGCTGGACGCCGAGGCCTGGGTCGCGTCCCTGATCGACTGGGACGGCGACCGCGGCCTCGCCCCGGAGGCCCTGCACGCGTTCGGCGAGTACGTCGCCACCGCCTGCATTCCCGACCCCGAGCCGTCCGGGGACTCCGCGGACGGGCGGCCGCAGCTGCCGCCGGCCGTCCTGCACGTACGGCGCACGGTGGCCGCGCTGGCCCGACGAGCACTGGGGAGGGCGCTGTCGTGACCGACCGCGAGACCGACGACCACGACCGCCGCGGCGCGCACGACCGCGGCCACGACCCGTACGCGTACGACGGCCGCGACGGGGGCCGCGACGGCGGCGAGGGCTACGCGCATCACACGCCGTCGGACGGCGGGCGGGGCGCGGGCTGGCAGCCCGTCGCCCGTACCGGTGACGACGCCGACGCCACCGCGTTCGTCACCCTTCCGGAGGGCCTCGCGCTCGGCTACGGGCTGCCCGGCGGCACCGGCGGCTACGGCACGGGCACGTACGGCGGGCAGCAGCCGGCCGGGACGGAGCCCCTGGAGGCCCCGGGCCACGGCTTCGTGCCGCCGCAGATCCCGGCCCCCTACGCCCCGCCGCCGGCCGGCGGGCCCGGTGCCACCGGGATGTGGACCATCCCGCCGCACATGGCCGACGAGGAGCGCCCCCCGCGGCCCGTCCCCGCCCCGCAGCCGGTGCGGCCCCCGGCCGTCCCCGAGGGCGCACCGGAGCCCGAGGCGCGGGACGTGCGCCGGCCCGACCCGCACGCCGTGGCGCCGGGCGAGGACCCCTACAGCAGCGACGCTAGCCCTGCGGACGTCTACCGCGCGGCCGACCCGTACCCCGAGCGCACGCCCGGGTTCCCGCCGGCCGAGGCGTACGCGGGCGGCGCGCCGGTGGACGCCCGGCCCGACGACTCGCAGGACGTCCCCCTGCCCGACGCGGCCGCGCAGTGGGGCCGTACGCCGCCCGCCACGCTGCCCGGCGGCGCGACGGCGCCCTGGGTGACCGCCCCGCAGCCGCCCGCCGCGCCGTGGTCGCCGGACGCCGCCCCCGCCGCCGTGCCCCCGCAGGGCGCCGACTGGGCGGCGAGCGACGCGCCCGCCACCGTCGCCGAGCCCCGCGACGACGCGTCCGCGGCGGCCGACGGGCCGCCCGGGCCCGACGAGGGCGCCCCGGAGCACGCGCCGGTCCCGGCCGCGCGCCGCGAGGCGGACGCCGCGGGGG